>CAVDVT010000069.1:3119-7125 GCA_963612415.1 bacterium
GCCGTACTGTTTGAGCAGCCCCAGCAGCTGCCAGAAGTCCGGGTGCAGGATGGGGTCGCCGCCCGTGATATAGAAATAGGGCAGACGGTCATGCACCTCGCAGAAATCCAGACAGTTGTAGAACGTTTCCTGCATCCCGGCCCAGCTCATGGAATCCAGATGCTTGCAGGCGTTTTCGGAAAAGATATAGCAGTGCTTGCACCGCTGGTCGCAGTCATCGGTGATGTGCCACTGAAAGGAAAAATATTGTTTCATACCGTTGCCCTCATTGCTTCAAAAAATTCCCCGGAACGTTCCGGGGATGGGGAGTTGTGCGGAAAAGCGCTTACTGCTTGTCGCCCGCACCGCAAGCAGTGCCGCAGGCAGCAGGCTTCTTTTCCTCGGCAGGCTTATCGCCAGCGCCACAGGCAGAGCCGCAAGCAGCGGGCTTCTTCTCCTGTTTGTCAGAAGCGCCGCAGGCGGTACCGCAGGCAGCCGTGGGAGCGGCTTCCTTCTTTGCCCAGCCGAACAGATCAGAAAGTGCCATAAGATATTCCCTCCGTAAATGGTTTTGCGGACTTCGCTGTCCGTGGTTTTAGTATAATTCAGCGGTATACGGATGAAAAGTACGCACCTTTTTATTACCCAGTCACCTTTTTGTAACCGTCTTGCGCTTTTTCCGCCGGGCAGTTATAATAAGCATATAACATTCTTTTGGAAACCAATATCGGAATGGAGGTACACCATGAAGACCAAAGAGGAACTGCCCGCCTGCCCGGTGGCCACCACCGTTTCCCTCATCGGCAGCAAGTGGAAGCTGCTCATCATGCGGGATCTGCTCTACCGGCCCTGGCGGTTCAACGAGCTGCGCCGGGATCTGGACGGCATCAGCCAGAAGGTGCTGACCGACAGCCTGCGCTCCATGGAAGCCGATGGGATCGTGGTGCGCACCGTTTACCCGGAGGTGCCGCCCCGGGTGGAATACGCCCTGAGCCCGCTGGGCGAGTCCATGCGGCCCATCATCAAGTCCATGGAGGACTGGGGCATGGCCTACAAAAGCGGCCAGCTGCCGGAATAATTGTGGTAGAACAGAGAAAAGCCCCTGCTGAAATTTCAGCAGGGGCTTTTGTAAACCTCTCAGTCAGCGCCTTGCGCTGCCAGCTCCCCTGGCAGGGGAGCCAAGAAAATTGCAATTACTGCTCGTTTTTCCGGGCCAGGTCTTTGGTGTACAGGGCACGGGTGGCGTTGAGGACAGCCAGCACCATGACGCCCACATCGGCAAAGATGGCGGTCCACATGCTTGCCATACCCAGAGCGCCCAGCACCAGGCAGGCGAACTTGATGGCCAGTGCAAACACGATGTTCTGGTACACGATACGCAGGGTGCGGCGGGCAATGCGCATGGCCAGTGCGATCTTGGCCGGGTCGTCGTCCATCAGCACCACGTCAGCGGCCTCAATGGCGGCATCGGAACCCAGCGCACCCATGGCGATGCCCACGTCAGCCCGGGACAGCACCGGTGCGTCGTTGATGCCGTCGCCCACAAAGGCAAGGTTCTCTTTGGGCTTTTTCTCTGCGATCAGCTTTTCGATCTGATCCACCTTGTCGCCGGGCAGCAGACCGGCATGGAACTCATCCAGCCCCAGTTCAGCGGAAACAGCCTTGGCCACGGGCTCGGCGTCGCCGGTGAGCATCACGGTCTTGCGGACACCGGCCTGCTTCAGGCCCTTGATGGCCTGTGCGCTGTGGGGTTTGACCACGTCTGCGATCAGCAGGTAACCGGCGTATTTGCCGTCAATGGCAACATGGACGATGGTGCCGGTCTCATGCACTGCAGGGACAGTCAGGCCCAGCTTTTCCATCAGGCGGGCATTGCCGGCCGCAACGGCCTTTCCGTCCACCTGAGCGGTGACACCGTGGCCGCCCAGCTCCTGCACGTCGGTCACACGGTTGGCGTCGATCTCCTTGCCGTAGGCAGCTTTGATGCTCAGGGAGATGGGGTGCTTGGACCAGCTCTCGGCCAGCGCAGCGGCCTCCACCAGAGCGTCCTCGGAGGTACCCTCCGCGGGATGGACGCCGGTGACCTTGAAGGTGCCCTGAGTCAGGGTGCCGGTCTTGTCAAACACAACGATGCCGGTGTTGGCCAGTTCTTCCAGATAGGTGGAACCCTTGACCAGAATGCCGCAGGCGGAAGCGCCGCCAATGCCGCCGAAGAAGCTCAGAGGGATGCTGATGACCAGTGCGCAGGGGCAGCTGATGACCAGGAAGGTGAGGGCGCGGTAGATCCAGTCGCCAAAGCGGGCGGGCTGACCCATGAGCAGCAGAACGATGGGGGGAATGAAGGCCAGAGCCAGTGCGCCGTAACAGACGGCGGGGGTGTAAACGCGGGCAAAGCGGGTGATGAAGTTCTCGGCACGGGCCTTCTTCATGCTGGAGTTCTCCACCAGATCCAGGATCTTCGATACGGTGGACTCGCCGAACTCCTTGGTGGTCTTCACCTTCAGCAGGCCGGTCATGTTCACGCAGCCGCTGATGACCTCATCGCCGGCCTGCACATCGCGGGGCAGGCTCTCGCCGGTCAGGGCGGCGGTGTTCAGGGCAGAAGTGCCCTCCACGATCACGCCGTCAATGGGCACACGCTCACCGGGCTGGACCACGATCACCGTGCCAACTTCCACATCGTCGGGGTCCACCTGCTCCAGCTTGCCGTCCTCGTCCTCCACATTGGCGTAGTCCGGGCGGATGTCCATCAGGCTGGAAATGCTCTGGCGGCTCTTGCCCACGGCCACGCTCTGGAACAGCTCACCGATCTGGTAGAAGATGATAACGGCGCAGCCTTCCACGTAATCGCCCAGTGCAAAGGCGCCCACGGTGGCAACGGCCATCAGGAAGCATTCATCAAAGGGCTGGCGGTTCTTGATGCCCAGCAGGGCCTTGCGCAGCACATCCCAGCCCACCACAAGGTAGGGGATGCAGTAAAGGGCCAGCCCCACCGGGGTGGGGAGCGGAGGCAGCAGCTTGAGGATCAGGACCAGCACCAGAGCAGCAATGATCCGGTACAGGTTCTTCTTTTGCTTTTTGTTCATACAAAACTCTCCTTTTTCCTGGTTTCTGGGCCGCATCTCGCTGCGGCGGGCGGCGGGATTCAACAGGTTTTCCCCATTTCAAGGGCTTTTCCACGTTTTCCCCCGGGTTTTCCACGGACTTTTCCCGGAAAAAACCTGCTTTTTCGCGTTTCTTTTTCCATTTTTCCGCAAAGCTTGTTGAAAACACGGTGGAAACTGTTGAAAACCGTGGATTTTTTCCACCGTTTTCCCGGTCCGGCATTCCCGCCTGCGGAAAAAAGCGTTGCAAAAGGCTCCCCCGCAGGGGAGCCGGACAATTCCAGAGCGAGCGGCTCTCAGATGTCAAAGATCTCGCAGTCGTCTTCCACCTTCTTGCAGGCGGCCAGAACGTTGACCATGGTCTCGTGGGGGTCTGCACCCTCAGCAAACTCCACCTTCATCTTCTGGGTCATAAAGCTGACGGTAGCCTGTGCCACGCCGGAAACGGTGTTGGCGGCATCTTCCATCTTCTGGGCGCAGTTTGCGCAGTCCACTTCGATCTTGTAGCTCTTTTTCATAACAAGTACCTCCAATTATTCTTCAATATGATCCATCCCCAGCGAGAGGATGCTGCGCACATGGTCATCGTCCAGTGCGTAGTAAACTGTTTTTCCGTCGCGGCGGAACCTCACAAGCTTGGTGTCCTTCAGCACCCGGAGCTGGTGGCTCACCGCCGACTGACTCAGCTGCACCGCATTGGCAATATCCTGCACACACAGTTCATTGTCGTGCAGCGCATACAGGATCTTGATGCGGGTGGAGTCGCCAAACACCCGGAAAAGGTCGGCCAGCTCGTACAGCACTTCGTCGTCCGGCATTTCCACCGGCCCCGAAACGACACCAGGCTGGTTCAGTTCATTCTGTTCCGGCATTCTGACATCTCCCTTCGTCATTATATGAACGTTTGTTCATGTGTTCATACT
>CAVDVT010000070.1:0-7060 GCA_963612415.1 bacterium
GAAGAGGGCATCCATGCCCGCGTCATCAACATCCACACCATCAAGCCTCTGGACGAGGAGATCGTCATCAAGGCTGCCAAGGAGTGCGGCAAGGTCATCACCGCCGAAGAACACAACGTCATCGGCGGTCTGGGCGAAGCCGTGTGCGCTGTCCTGAGCGAAAAGCTGCCCACCCCTGTGCGCCGCGTGGGCGTGCAGGACAAGTTCGGCTGCTCCGGCCCCGCATGGGATCTGCTGAAGAAGTACGGTCTGGACGCTGCCACCATCTGCAAGACTGCCCACGAGATGCTGGGCAAGTAAGCACGCTGCCCCAAAGATAAAACAAAGTTTTGGCCCCGCCGCAGAAATGCGGCGGGGCCTTTTTGCGCTCCGATGTCGGAAATTTGTAAAGATGCCGTAAGATACTGGTATAAATTTTTCCTATGGTGAATCAGAAAGAACGATTTTACAGAATGTTTTCTCTATGTTATCCTTTTGTCAAGAGGTCCGGACAAGCAAGAGCAAACCAAAAGAGGAACTGCCGGCTGCCGTGTCTTGCACACGGGGGCGGCAGTGCATAGGAGGAAAACGATGAAAATTACTGGGATCGAACCGGTGTTGGCCGGTGCGCGGTACCTGTTCCTGAAAGTGACCACCGACGAAGGTCTGGTGGGCTGGGGCGAGTGTGGTGCCTGGGGCTATCAGGAGGCCACCGCCGGTGTCATCAAGCAGATGGAAAAGATGATCGTGGGTCTTGACCCGCTGCGGACGGAGTTCATCTGGAACGCCCTGACCCGCAACCTGCATTTCCGCGGCTCCATCACTCAGGCGGCGGTGTCCGGCATCGACATTGCGCTGTGGGACCTGAAGGGCAAGTATTTCGGCGTGCCCTGCTACCAGCTCATGGGCGGAATGCTGCGGGAAAAGATCCGTATCTACGTCAATGCCCGGGGCAAGAATGGTGATGAGATCGCCGCTGCCGCCAAGAACCTGAAGGAGCAGGGCTTCACCGCCATCCGCTTCTCCATCGGCCACCCGAAAAATGAGGACGGCCGCTGCGGTGAGAACTTCTCCGCACTGGTCACCCGGGTGGAGGACACCATGCGCAAGGTGCGGGAGGCCGTTGGCCCCGATGTGGATGTTGCCATTGAGTGCCACCGCGGCATGCGCCCGGCCGAAGCCATTGAGCTGGGCCGCGCTGTGGCCAAGTACAACCCCTATTTCTACGAAGACCCCATCCCCGATAATCTGGAAGCCATGACCGGTGTTATCCGGGACTGCACGGTGCCGGTGGCAACGGGCGAGCGGTTCATCAACGCGGCGGAGTTCGACTCCCTGATGAGCCACACCGGGGTGCGGTACATCCGCCCGGATATGTGTGTGGCAGGCGGCCTGACGGCAGGCAAAAAGATCGCTGCCGAAGCCGAGGCCAAGGGCGTGTATCTCATCCCCCACAACCCGCTGGGCCCCATTTCCACCGCAGCCTGCCTGCAGCTGGATGCCTGCATCCCCAACTTTGAGATCCAGGAATACCCCATGATGAATGGCCGCTGCCGCCTGGACCGCGAGATGAAACAGCCCTTCCGGGTGGAAAACGGCTACATCATCCTGCCGGATGCCCCGGGCCTTGGCGTCGAACTCATCGATGACATTGCGGAGCAGTTCCCCTTCAAGGGTGAATATGGCGGCATCAACCTGCACGAAGACGGTTCCATCGTAGACCGCTGAATCCTGCGGATGGTTTAAGAATAGAAAGGATGTACTGAAATGACAACCCAAATTGCGATCGTACTGGTCGTGTTTCTGGCGTTTATCGCGCTGATCTTAAGTGGTAAAGTCAAGATCCATGTGGCCGCGTTGATGATCCCCATTGTGCTGGAGATCACCCAGGTGCTTACCTTCAAGGAAGCCTGGAGCGGTCTGTCCAACAACTCCGTGATCATGATGGCCTCCATGTTCGTGGTGGGCGCTGCCGTGGGCAAAACCAGCCTCATCAGCCGGTTCAGCAAGGCCGTTATCAAGCCCGGCTCCTCTGATTTCAAGATCATGCTGGGCATTGCACTGCCCATCCTGTTCCTGGGCTGCTTCGTCAATGCCACCGCTACCATGGTCATCATGATCCCCATGATCACCGGCATCTGCGCCGAGCAGAAGCGCCCCCTGAGCAAGTTTATGTATCCTGCAGCCGTTCTGGCTCAGGTGTGGGTCGGCTGGCTGCCCACCGGCGGCAACGCTGGCGGCTACCTGGCCAACAACACCATCGTGGAAGAACTGGGCGGCCAGGGTACCTGGACCTACTTCACCAGCTTCATCTCCAAGATCCCCACCGTTCTGGTCCTGATCCCGGTCATCATCTGGCTCACCGTGAAAATGGCTCCCGATCTGGGCAACATCCCTGCCCTGGAAGATGCTTCTGCTTCTGATAAGGGCGGCAAGGCCAAGGGCAGCAGCCTGACTCCCGGCAAGGAAAAGTTCACCATTATCGTCTTCCTGCTGACCATCGTCGGCATCGTGGCCTGCGCTCTGACCGGCATCAGCACCTGGTATCCTTCTCTGATCAGTGCCTTTGTTCTGGTGGTCAGCGGTGTCCTGTCTGACCGCGAGGCCATCAAGGCCATGGGCAACCCCGTTATTTACATCACCGTTGGTACCTTGCCTCTGGCAACCGCTCTGAAGAAGACAGGCGGCGACGAGCTGATCGCTGCCACCTTCAACAAATGCACCGGCAACATGAGCCCGTTCTGGGTCATGGTCACCATGTACCTCGTCTGCATGATCCTCACCCAGTTCATCACCAACTCCGCTGTTACCAATGCCTTCAAGACCCTGGCCGCCCTCATCAGCGTCCAGAACGGCTTTGATGCCCGCGCTCTGATGCTCTGCACCATCGAGGGTTCCTCCAACTGTTACATGACTCCCATGGCCGCTCCTGCCATGACCATGGGCTATGAAGCTGGCGGCTACACCATGAAAGACCACCTGAAGATGGGCATTCCTCTGGCCATCATCCGCTTCCTGATCTTCGTGATCTACATCCCGCTGGTCTTCCCCCTGAAGTGAGTTTCCGTTTCAACTTGTCATACCATTTCTCCTAAAAGTTTCCCCTCCATTCCCCGCATGAACAAAAGAGCAGCCGCATTGCGGCTGCTCTTTTGCGTTATCCGGCTGCTTTAACCGGCAGGGTACATCTTTTTGGCCATCCGGATGAAATTCTTGACGGCGGAAAACTGCGGCTTCCCCTTCATCCAGGTCAGGTACAGGCTTCGGACCTGCTGCTGCGGGTAACGCAGCGGCACGATGCTGGGGTTGCTCAGGGCTACATTTTCGGGCAGAAAGCCGCAGGCGGCGTTCGCCTCAATAAAGCGTTCCACGGTGTAGAGCTGGCTGGTGCATTGCACGGTATTCTGGGGCTGGTAGCCGGCTTCAGCCATGGTGCGCAGGATCCGCTTGCTGACCGAGAAGGTGTCGTCCAGCACAATGAGCGGCTCCTGCACGATCTCCGCAAAGCTCACGTCCTCTTTGACCGCCAGCGGGTGATGGATGCTGACGCAGAACATCATGGGGGCGTTGTTGGCGATCTCGATGTGGTCGTACCGCTCGTTCCACACTTCGTCGGTGATGCTGCTCACCCGGCTGGTCAGGATCAGATCCACGTGCCCCAGCTCCAGTTCCTGATAGTGCTTGGCGGTGCTTGTCTCCACACTCAGCACCTGTACGTCAGGGTACAGCTCATGGTAGCGGCTGCACAGCAGGGGGCACACCTGTCCGCCTGCAATGGTGGAAAAACTCAGCCGGACGTATTTTCGGTCCAGCATATGGCCGTCGATCACATTCTGGATGCGGGTGTAGGACTTGAGCAGCGGAGTGATCTCCTCCAGCAGCACCAGACCCTCGTCGGTCAGGGAGAGGGAGTTGGCGCGGTGGTGGAACAGCTCCACGCCGCATTCGGCCTCCATGGAGCGGATGGCGGCCGAGAGGGTGGGCTGGGTCAGGTGCAGCTCCTGCGCGGCGTGGGTCACATTGAGGGTGCGGCAGACCGCTGCAAAATACTGCATCTGGGTAATGGTCATGGGAAAATGCTCCTTTTTATGTGCGTGTGAACGGCTCTAGGCCGTGTTCCTCGGGGGAATAGTATTCCATCAGCAGGATGTAGTTTTCCGGGTGGTGGCAGTAGGCGGCGCGCAGCACGCTGTCCAGCTCGCCCCGCATGGCGGCCAGCCGGACGATGTACTGGCCCACCACCCGCACCACGTCCGATTCAATGCCGTAGCACAGGCCCACCGCCAGCACCGGGATCACGATCTGCTGGGCCAGCAGGGGCACGTTCTGGCCGTACCGTTCCAGAATGGGGCGGCTCATGGTGGAGGCGGCCCAGACGCTGCGCACGATCTGCCAGTAGCCGAACTGCTGGATGTTGGTCAGGCTCTGCAGCCGCTCCACGATCTCGCTGTCGGTCAGGATCTTGCCGTAGAGGATTTCGTCTTCCGATCGGATAAAGGCGCACTGGATCATGTCCATGATGGCAGCCTCGTATTTTTCGTGGAAATTTTCCCGGGAGATGCAGAACTGCTCCACCACATCGATGAGGCTGTCAGTGTCCTCGGCAGTGGCAAGGCTGCTGAACACCAGTGGCACCGGACCCGCCTGTGCGCCCAGTGCATCCAGATCGGCCAGCTCGTCGGTGTTCCGGGTGGAGGGCAGAAACCGGTCGCAGCCGTTGCGGTAGTAGCCCCAGCCGCAGGGCAGCACCCGGGTCACCACATCGCCGCTGGAAAGGATGTTGTGGATGTTGCTGGCGGGCCATTCGGTCTTCAGGGTGCCGTCGGCGTTGTGGTTGGCATCAAAATCCTGCTGCAGGTCAGGCCGGTCGGCAGCCGTCAGGGCGGCAGGCACGGCAAAGCAGTAGGCGTAGACCGTTTCCCGGGAGAGCTGGGGCAGCTCCCGGGCCGCACGGGCGGCCACCATGTTTGCCACAATGGAGCCGCGGCTGTATCCGCCCAGCCAGAGCCGGAACGGGCCGGTAGAACCGGCTTTTTCTGCCCGTGCAAGGTAGGCGGAAAGCGAAGCAAACACCTCGGCCACAGGCGTTACAAAGCCGGTGTGGGCGCTGGTGGAGCCGATGTGGAAGTTGCTGGCCCACTCGCCGCCGTAACCGCCGCCCCGCAGGAACAGTGCCACGATGGTCTGCCGCTTGCCGTTCAGTTTCAGGGTCTTGCGGGCCAGAGAGTAGCCCACATAATCCCCGGCCTTGCCGGTGTCAAGGTCATAGTTGTAAAACTGCGCATCGCCAAAGCCCAGCGTCTCGTAGGCGGCCGCAAGGTTTGCCTCCCGCCCCACAGAGCCGTTCACCCAGTATTGGGTGTCGCTGAGGGCGGTGTTGGAAGCTGCCGCCACCATGCCCAAGGTGGCAAGGGCAAGCTGGTGGTCGTACTGGGTGGCCGGGCGGGTGAAGAAGCGGTCGGAGTAGAAATACTCGTGGGAAAGATCCCGCAGGCTCAGCTCACTGCGGAAGTGCAGGGTATAATTTCCGTCGGGTACGGCCCGCCCCGCAGCCGAAGCTGCTGCCGCCGCAGGCATCAGCTCCGGCAGCAGGGTGCTGCCCGCAGCAAGGCCCAGTGCTTTGCAAAATGTCCTCCGCTTCATGGATTGTCCCCCTCCCCGGGCGCAGCCGGTCTTTTGCTTTAGTATACCGTATCTGCGCCGCCGACACAACAAAAATTTGACCAAAACAAAAGGCCGGTGCAGCGCAGCAGTTGCGCACACCGGCCGGGATGTGTTATGATGTTGTTCAGTCCAGAGCCTTGCAGTAATCCACGATGTGGTGGAACATCTGTTCCACAGCAGGCGCCATGGCCGTGGGCCGCTGGACAGCCAGACCCACCACCCGGTCTTCCTCAGGGGCAATGGGGTAGATCTTGACGCCGGCCGTGCAGTTGCGCAGCAGCATCCGGGGCATGATGGAAATGCCCAGACCAGCTTCCACCATGGCAATGTTGGACTGGTCGTCGATGACGTGGCAGCGGCGCTCGGTGGCAATGGAGTATTTCTTGAGGAACTGGCGCATCTCGGCGTCAGTGGCATCCCACTGCACCACAAAGTTCTGGCCGTTCATCAGGGCGGGGGTCATCACCCCGTCCGGTGGCTCGGGCCAGTCCATGGGCGTGATGCAGAGCAGCGGCTCACGGAACAGCTCGGTCAGGGTAAATTCTTCCCGGCAGTTGTTGGAGAGGAAGGCCATGTCCACCTGACCGGTGCGCAGCCACTCCTTCACGTCGTCGTAGGTGCCCTGATAGACCTCTACCTCGATCTGGGGGTAGTGGGCCATAAAGCCTTTCAGGATATCGGGCAGCAGCCCAGAGCAGACGGAGTTGAAAGCGCCCAGCTTGACCTTGCCCTTTTCCAGGCCGTTCAGCCGTGCAATGCTCTGCTGAAGGGCCTCGTCGCTGTTCAGCACCGCCCGGATGGAAGGATACAGCGAAGCGCCGTAGCTGGTCATGGTAACGCCGTTTTTGCCGCGGTTGAACAGGGTAAAGCCCAGCTCGGCCTCCATCACTGCAATGGCGTGGCTGATGGCTGAGGGGGTCAGATGCAGCTGCTGTGCCGCTTTGTTAAAGCTGCCCTGCCGCGCAACTGCGTCAAAAATCTCATAGGAAAACAGCGTCATACCCAATGCCTCCTTCCGGTCTGATCTGGTTCGGAGACGCCCGATTCTCTGTGAATCTTTTTCATCTTTGGTTTGAGATAGTTCAATTATCTTCTTGATTTTACTATCCCACGCCCATTCTGTCAAGCATTTTGGGCCGATTTATATTTGGTTCTGGCGCATTTTGGCAGAGAAGCTGCAGGAACCGCGGCCGGTTGCTTATATTATGGAAAAAGTGCATGATTTATAAAAGGAAGAAAGGGATCATCTTATGGGAGAAATCACCCAGACCCGCCGCACACTCAGCGGCACTGCGCTCAAGGCCATTGCCTGTATCACCATGCTCATCGACCACATCGGGGCTTCCTGTATTGAAAGCCGCTTTGCCGGCAGCGCGGTCTCGCCCGCCGGGCTGGCAGAGCTGGATCTTCCCCTGCG
>CAVDVT010000071.1:0-7003 GCA_963612415.1 bacterium
TATTTGGATTATTCCGCGATGGCCGCGTAGCCGTCCGGAACGGTCACGCCCAGCAGCTCGCACAGCTCGGCGTTGTATTCCTTGGTGAACTGGGGCGCATAGCGCACCTCCATGGCGGACACGTCCGCGCCCTCGACCAGAATCTCATAGGCCATTTCGCCGGTGGTGTAGCCCAGATCGTAGTAGCTGATGGACAGGGTGGCCACGCCGCAGCCGGAGCAGATGCCCTCCTCACCGGCGAACACGGGCTTTTTTGCGGGGCGGCAGATGCCGTCCACGATGCCGGTGTTAGCAGCAACGGTGTTATCGGTGGGAACGTAAACGGCGTCATTCTCGTCGGCCGCCTTCTGGCAGACAGAAGCCAGATCGTTGGAATCCGAGAACGCATACTGCGTAGCGGTGACGCCCTTGGCCTCCAGGTACTTCTGCACCTCATCCACCTGATACTGGCTGTTGGCCTCGGCGGAGCAGTAGAGCAGGCCCACCTTCTTGGCGTCGGGCAGCCACTCGGTGATCATCTCAGCCTGCTGATCCAGCGGAGCCAGATCGGAAGTACCGGAGACGTTGCCGCCCACGGTGCCGTCAAAATCGGTCAGGCCCAGTGCCACGCCGTACTCGGTAACGGAAGTGCCCAGGATGGGGATGCTGTTGGTGGCAGCCTGTGCAGCCTGCAGGGCGGGGGTGGCGTTGGCCATGATCAGGTCCACGCCGGCGGAAACAAAACCGTTGGCAATGGTAGCGCAGGTAGCGGAATCGTTCTGGGCGTTCTGGAAGTCAAAGGTGACATTCTCGCCGAACTGTGCGGTCAGGGCATCCTCAAAGCCCTGGGTCGCAGCGTCCAGAGCTGCATGCTCCACCAGCTGGCAGATGCCAACGGTATACTTCTGACCGTCGGCTGCAGCAGAAGCAGCTGCGGAGGAAGCGGTGGCAGCAGAAGATGCAGCCGTGCTGGAAGCAGAACCGCCGCAGGCGGTCAGGGCAGCAGCTGCGCCGCACACAGCGGCAGCAGACAGGAACGAACGACGAGAAATTTTACGCATAATGATTACTCCCTCAATCTTACTTTCGCGGCAACAGGACGCCGCGCAAAAAGCAATTTCTTCAGCGGCCTTCTTCACTGCCGCTTTACACTCGTGAAGTATATCACATTTCCCGCCCTGAAACAACCGGGTTTCGGCTCGAATTATCAATTGAAATAATTTTATCGTTCACTTTTTTCGATAGGTTTCCGTTTTTTCTGCATCCTGCGCAGTTTTTCCAGCTCTGCATCCAGCCAGCAGAGGTTCGCTTCCAGCTGCGGAAGATACGCTTTGCTCCAATCATACCGGTAATACAGGGCCTGCCACAGCTTTTCCTGCATCCGCCGGGCAAACACCGGCTCAAAAACGGCCCCCAGCTGCTCCACCCTATCTTCCAGCGCCATGCAGGTCTGCGCCCAGAACACATCCACCGGCTCCCGGGCAGGCACATCGTACCGGGCCAGATAGTCCTCCACCCTGGCCTCAAACACCTGCCCGCCGCACTGAGTCGGCTGCAAAAAGTAGGATACCTGCCCCTCTTTTGTGATCTCCTGTGCCAGCGGGTAAAGGGCGCAGACCAGCGGTTCCGCATCGTGGATGGCACAGTGATCCTCCGTGAGGAAGGGGCAGTTATTGTGTTCCTCCTTGAGGGGAGAAAGCCGCAGCACCGGCAGACCGCTCACCTGTCCGATGCTCCCCCGGCAGAAAGCCCGGGCCACGGTGCGGGGCGGCAGCCGGAGCCGGGCCGCGATCCGCCACAGGTCAAACCCGGACAGCACGATGTCCTCCCGCCCCCGGCAGCAGTTCCCGCAACCTGCGCAGGCAAACGAAAATCCCTCCTCCCGGGCAAGCAGCGGTGTGGTGCGGGTAAAATCGGTACGGCCGCAAAGATCGACCTGTGAATCCTTGAGCATGGCAAATTCTCCTGTTCTGTATGGCATTTTGTCCCATTGTACCACAAAGCCGCGCAGCACAAAAGGGAGCGTTTCCGCTCCCTTTGCTCAGAATGCCCGTGCTACCCGCCGGTACACTTTTACCGCATCCTCAATATGGTAAGGCTCCGTGTTGTGGTCGCCCCGCGCACCGGCCGTGACCAGAATGTATTCCCTGCCCCGGATGGCTGCAAGGCTGGCAAGGCAGAGCCCCGCCGCGCTGGTGTAGCCCGTTTTGCCGCCCAGGATCTTCCCGCTGCGCAGAGCCGTGTCGTCCAGCTGGCTCAGCAGGGTGCTTTCCATCGTAAACCCCTGCGGGTGGCAGTTGGTGGCCGGGACCGTATACCGCTCCGTTGTGAACAATTTGCGGAACGTCTCATTCTGCAGCGCCGCTTCCAGCAGGCAGGCCATATCCCGCACCGTGGAAACATGGTCCGGGTCGTGGAGCCCGGTCGGGTTGCAGAAATGCGTCCCGGACATCCCAAGCTCCGCCGCCTTCTGATTCATCTGCGCCACAAAATCTTCCTTGCTGCCGCTCACCTCCCGGGCCAGCGCCTCACAGCACTCGGCGCCGGAGGGCAGCATGGCACCGTACAGCAGATCCCGCACCGTGGCGTTCTCGCCGGGCTGAAACCCCGCCATGGATGCCCCCTCCGCGTTCAGCCCCGGGAAGATGTCCTCCGGCAGGGTCACGGCCTTATCCAGATCCGGCTCCGCCTCAATGGTCAGCAGAGCCGTCATCATTTTGGTCATGGAAGCCGGATAGATGGCTGTATCCGCGTCCTTTTCAGCCAGCACCTCCCCGGTTTCGGCCTGCAGAAGGATGGCGTGAGGGCTTACCAGCCCTTCCAGCGTGATCCGCCGGGGCCAGAACAACAGCAACAGGAGCAGCAGCACCGTAAACCAGAATGATCTGCGAAAACGCCGCCCTTTTCTTCCGCGGCGATGATTCTTGTGCATTCCAAAATCAGATCCTTTTTCCAAAATTAAAAGCGCTTTCACCCCCTAATACGAGGCAAAAGCGCTTTTTTCTGCAAGGGGTCCTGATTTTTACTTCAGGCTCAGGCCGTCGTGGAATGCAGAGCCGACCCGCTCGCCCAGCACATGGTAGCCGTTATGCACCGGCTCATAGGAGATGGGGCGGAACTTTGCCAGATCGATCTTGCCATCCTCGCCCAGGATGCGCTCGTCGGCGCTGATGTTCACGATCTCGCCGATGACGTTGCCCTCCTCGGTGGTGCGCACAAACTTGCACTCCAGTGCCAGCGGCAGCTGGGTGAACAGCGGAGCATCCACCTTTTCGCTCCTGACAGCGGTCAGGCCCGATTTTTCCATCTTGTCCGGGGTGTTGTTGGCCGAGACAATGCCCACATAGTCGCAGGCAGCCACGTTCTCGGCATCGGCAAAGCTGATGGTAAAGGCACCCTTGGCCTTGATGTTCTTGGTGGTCTTGTGGTCTGCGCTCAGGCACAGCTCCACCAGATGGGTGTCATACAAACCGCCCCAGGCTGCGTTCATGGCGTCGGGCTTGCCGTTCTCATCGTAAGTGCCGACGATCAGCACCGGCAGCGGATAGAACCACGGATTTGCACCAAAATCTTTTCTCATTGCAAACACTCCTTATCATGACCGGGCTTTGCCGGCAATTCCGAATCCCTAGGATTCTGGTATGATTGTACCATATTTTTATGGATTTTTTATGAAAAATGTCCTTTGACATCTATCCCTGTATCTTGTTATGCTTTTAATATCTGTATTTTTTGCGGAGGTTTTTATGAATTTTGATCTTTCTCGCCTTTCCCTGCGCTTTTTGCACAAGCGGCATCCCCGCGCGCAGAGCTTCAACATCGAAATGGCCGAGCTGGTAGGCGGCACATTCTGGAAAGAGTATACCGCAGCCCAGATCGATGGCACCGAAGAATACCAGCCTCAGGCCGACCCGCTGGAAAAGACAACCCCCATCGATCTGACTTCTCCCCGGCTGATGCGGCTGGCCAAAGCGCTTGGGCCTGCCATCGTCCGGTTCAGCGGCAGCTGGGCCACCCGGACTTACTACGATTTCTCAGTTTCTCCCCGCTCTGCTGCCCCGGAAGGCTTTGATGATGTACTTACCGCCCGGCAGTGGGCCAACGCTCTGGACTTTGCCAAAACCATCGATGCCGAGATCATGGTCAGCGTGGCCAACTGTGCCGGTGTCCATAGGGACTTTACCGGCGAATGGCTGCCCCAGCAGGCAGAACTGCTCTGGCAGGCTGCCCGGGAACAGGGCTGTTCCATTCAGTATGCGCAGTTCATGAATGAGCCCAATATGCCGGACGGGATGCACCTGCCCGAGGGCTATGATGCCGCCTGTTACGCCCGGGATCATGATTTGTTTGCCCGGTGGCTGCGGCAGAAACACCCGGAAACGAAATTTGCAGACCCCTGCGCCACTGAGCTGCCTCATATTCCCTGGATGCCAAGCCTGCTCACCGAAACGCTGCTTTCCGACTGTAAAGAGCCCATGGACATTTACAGTTACAACAGCTATACCGGCGTCAGCGAGCGGGCCGCCCAGTACGGCGGACACTACGATTTTTCGGAAGTGACCAGCGAAGCTTATCTTTCCGGTTTTGACATCGATCTTGCATTCCACCGCGCCCTGCGGGACAGATTTGCTCCCGGCGCCCCGATCTGGATCACCGAAAGTGCTGACGGCGCCTGCGGCGGCAACACCTGGGCTCCCACTTACGCCGAGGCCATCCGCTATCTGGATGAGCTGGCCCGCTTTTGTGTCCAGGAACCGGGCGGCGTATCCTTCCATAACACGCTGGCAAGCGGAGCTTATGGCCTGCTGGAAGCCCGTACCTTTCAGCCCCGCCCGGCCTACTGGGCCGCAGTGCTTTTTGGACAACTGGCAGGTAAAATGGTCTACGCCACCGGCGTTCCCCTGCAGGAGGGCTGTCATCTGTATGCCTTTAGCGCCAAATCTGATCCGGAAAAGAAATGCTGGATCTGCATCAACACCAGCCGCACCGAAACGCTGACCCTCACCATTCCGGACTGCACAGCTTACCTGCTCACGGCCCCTGCCCTGCGCAGCCGCATCGTCTATCTGAACGGCACACCACTGGCTCTTATCAATGGGGAGTTCCTTCCCTCGCTGGATGGAACTCCCCGGCCTGCGGGAACTTATGTCATTCCGCCCTGCGGCATCGCCTTTTTGATCTTCTGAGTTCCTGCAGCAAACGGCCTGCCCCATCTTCTGGTGGTGCAGGCCGTTTGTTATACCTTCGTTTTTATTCCGCTTTTTCATACCTCTTGGCGGCCCAGACCACCGTGCCGAACAGACTGCCGATGTACACCGCCAGCACCGCCGCATACGGGCCGCTGCCCGCAGAGGGCCGTGCCCACTCGGCCAGAGCGCAGGCGGGCGGCGTGAGCAGCAGCGACACCATCGACCAGACACGGAACACCTTCAGAATATGGGGCCAGTTGCGGTTATTGTAGTAAACGCCCGGGATGTGCATATGGAAGGCCCCGTGGGCAAACTGGGAGATGCGGTTTTCATCGTAGTAGCGGGGTAGGGTCTCCTCCATCCAGAACATGGCGTAGGCCCCGTACACTACCCCCAGCACGGCCCCCACGATCAGGATGGAAAGCCCCACTTCGGCATTGACGAGCCCCAGCACCCAGACAGCCACTGCCTCGGCCACACCCAGAATACTGCACACCGCATACACGGGCAGATATTTTTTCACCCGCTCCTGCGTTCGCTCTGGCGGTTCCGTCTGAAAGGTCAGGGCCTTGTGGATCAGCTCATCCACCTCAGCGGCTGTAAAGCACTGCTCCTGCGGCATCCGGCACCCTTCCAGCAGTTCGGTCACGGTCACCCCCAGCTTTTCAGCCAGCGGCAGCAGCAGGGAAACATCCGGCAGGCTCAGCCCCCGCTCCCACTTGCTCACGGCCTTGTCCGAGACATACAGTTCCTCGGCTAAATCTTTCTGGGTCCAGCCCCGCTCCCGGCGCAGCTGAGCCAGAAATTTTCCAAAGCTGCTTTTGTCCAGTTCTTTCATTGTTGTGTCCTCCTGTTCGGTTTTTGCAGCCCCATTGTAGCCGCTGCCCGCCCAACAGGCAACCGACAGGCAGTAGAATTTACTTTACAGCGCTTATTTTCTGGTCCTTCATCTGCTTTTTCAGCCAGACATAGGCGATCACGCAGACCACGCTGGAAAACAGCGAACCCACCGCCGGGGCGAGGCCCATGAACATCAGAGTCTCCGGGAACAGTTTGGAACCAAAATAGGCTCCCGGGATGCGCACCAGCAGGATGGACAGGATGTTGTGCAGGAACGACAGCCCGGACTTGCCATAGGCGCAGAAATAGCCGCTGAAGCTGAACTGCACCCCGGCAAACATACAGTCGAAGATGTAGGTGCGGATGTAAGACGCACCGGCCAGCACCACGGCTTCGTCGCTGGTAAAGGGGCGCACCACGCTGGGCGCGATGAACTGCATCAGCAGGGCCACCACGCCGCCAAAGCCAAGCCCGATGCAGATGGCATACCGCAGGATGGCGTCCACCCGCTCGTGCTTGCCCGCACCAATGTTCTGGGCCCCCAGCGCCGACACTGTGGACAGCAGCGACGACGGCACCAGGAACAAAAAGCTGATGATCTTTTCCACAATGCCCACGGCGGCGGCATCCGTCAGGCCGCGCTGGTTGGCAATGATGGTGATGATCATGAACGACACCTGCACAAAGCCGTCCTGCAGCATGACCGGGATGCCGATGGAGAGCATCTGCCCCAGCACGGTACGGTCTGGTCTGAAGTCCGCCTTTTCCAGCCGGATGCCGCTTTTCCGCCGCAGGATGACCACCAGCGAAAGCAGCACACTGACCGCCTGCGACAGGGTGGTGCCCAGCGCCGCACCGGCAGGGCCCATGCCCAGCGCGCCCATGAACAGGTAGTCCAGCGCAATATTGCTCACGCAGGCCGCCGCAATGAAGTACATGGGGCTTCTGGAATCGCCCATTCCGCGGAAAATGGATGCAATGATGTTATAAGCTGT
>CAVDVT010000072.1:0-6978 GCA_963612415.1 bacterium
CGCATCCTGGCTGGCACCAACGTCGAGGACTACGAGAGCCTGCAGTATTTCCAGCGTCAGCTGGATGAAAGCGGCATCCTGACCGCTCTGGTGGAAAAGGGCGTTCAGGAGAACGACACCATCCTCATTGGCGATTATCAGTTCGATTATATCTTCTAAGAGGTAATTATGAACGAGCCCGAAACCATCGACCCCCGCGAACTGAACCCGCTGGCACTGGCCTTTGTGGGAGACAGCGTACTGGAACTGCTGGTGCGCACCCGTCTGGCACAGCACCACCGGCTTTCGGCGGGCAAGCTGAACACCGAAAAGGTCAAGTATGTCTCGGCCCGGGCGCAGTTCCGGGAGGAACAGCTGCTGGAGCCGCTGTTTACAGAAGAAGAACTGACCGTGTTCAAGCGGGGCCGCAACGCCAGCAAGGCCAGCGTAGCAAAACACGCTTCGCCGGAGGAATACCGTGCTTCCACCGGGTTTGAGTGCCTGCTGGGCTGGCTCTACCTCACCGGCCAGATGGCCCGTGTGGAGGAGCTGTTCAACGCGCTGTGGCAGCAATTTGATCCCAACCAGAAGTAACGCGAAAGCCCGCTGCTTTCCGCACTGGAAAACAGTGCAGGGAAGGCAGCGGGCTTTCTTTTTTAGCGGAACGGCTTACTTTTTGTTCTTGGCGCCCTCGTCATCGGCACCCTTGGTGTACTGGTTGGGATGCTTGTGTTCGTTGGTGGTCGTGTTGGTGGTGCGGTTCTGGGACTGGTTCTTTGCCTGATTCTTGCAGTTGCTGCTGCGGTTTTCGGTGCGGTTCTCCGTACGGTTCTCAGTGCGGTCGTTCATGGTTCGTTACTCCTTTCGTGAGGGGGCTTCCCTCACGGCTTTAGTTTTGCCGTCCGGAAGGACTTTATTCATGGGAGGAAAAGCTTTCATGTCTACGGAATATTTTGAACAGCGGGAGCGCGCTTTGCTGGGGGGCCGGTACGATGTCCTCTACGCTGCCCCGCAGGAAACGGCAGCCCGGGGCGTTACGGTCTCGGCCCTGCGCACCACGCCGGAACTGTTTGCCCGGCAGGCAGATTTTCCGCTGGAGCCTTCGCCCTTCTGCAAAGCGGGTTTTGTGGTGAAAGACCCGGCTTTCAAGCCGGGCCGTCACCCCTACCACCATGCAGGTGTATTCTACTCGCAGGAGCCTTCGGCGTCCAGCGCAGCCCCCCTGCTGGGTGTCAGGCCCGGGATGCGGGTGCTGGATACCTGCGCGGCCCCCGGCGGCAAAAGCAGCCAGCTGGCGGCAGCACTGGGGGGGCAGGGTCTGCTGGTGAGCAATGAGTTCGTGGCGGCCCGTGCCGAGGTGCTGAAAAGCAATCTGGAACGGATGGGCGTGTCCAATGCGGTGGTACTGAATGAATCCACCGACCGCATTGCCGCCGCGCTGCCGGAATTTTTTGATCGTGTCCTCGTGGATGCGCCCTGCTCCGGCGAAGGGATGTTCCGCAAGGAAGCGGTGGCGGTCACCCAGCACAGCGAGGCGCTGGTCAAACAGTGTGCTGAGCTGGGCGCGCAGATCCTGGACAATGCAGCGGCCTG
Organism: bacterium; assembly: GCA_963612415.1. Classification (GTDB taxonomy): domain Bacteria; phylum Bacillota; class Clostridia; order Oscillospirales; family Ruminococcaceae; genus Faecalibacterium. Next base: position 1,573 of record CAVDVT010000072.1, read on the forward strand.
CCTTGCCCCGGGCGGCGAGATGATCTATTCTACCTGCACCTTTGCGCCCGAGGAGGACGAAGGGCAGGTGGCGGCCTTCTTGCAGCGGCATCCGGAATTTGCGCTGGCCGATGTGTTCGGCCATGTGGACTACACCTTTGGCAGCCCGGGCGAGGCGAACCGTACCGGCGGCCTGCCGCTGGATGTGAGCAAGGTGCGGCGCATCTGGCCCTGTCAGGGCGGCGAGGGCCACTTTATAGCCCGGCTGGTCAAGGCAGGAACGCCCCGGGAACTGCCTGCTCCCGGCCAGTATACGGCAGAAGAACAGCTCTGGCTGGCGGCTGCGGCAGAGCTGGGCAAAAAGCAGAAGGGGAACAAGGGCGGCAAGCCCGCCAAGGCTCCGGACGCCCGCAGCGCCCGCCGGGAGGGAAACCGTGCCCTGCGGGAAGCTGTACAGGGCCGCAATGCCCGCAGCCGGGAGGCAGGAGCAGGGGAGGCGACGCCGGCCCAGAGTCTTGCCGCCTGGCAGGAGTTTGCAAAAGCGTACTTCCCGGCCCTGGCCGACCGGCCTGCCGTGGTGCATGGCGGTGGTGTGCTGCTGCCGGTGCCTTTCCCGCAGACAGGCCTCCATGTTCTGCGGGCCGGCGTTTTTGTGGGCAGTGTGCAGAAAGGCCGCTTTGTACCGGAACACCATCTGTTCACCGCTTTTGGGGCCCAGTGCGTGAACCGTGAGGAGCTGACCCTTGCGGATCCGCGCGTGACAGAGTACCTCTCCGGCCGGGAGATCACGGCTGCCACGGCTGCCGACGGCTGGTGCTGTGTGACCGTGGATGGCTTTCCGCTGGGCGGCGGTAAAGTGTCCGGTGGTCGGGTCAAAAACCATTATCCCAAAGCGCTGCGCCTGCTGTAACAGGGCGCGGAATGCCGGTTTTCCGACACAAACAGGCAGAAAACACCCCAAGAACCCTTGAACGCGATTCGTGATTGTGCTACAATAATAGAGTTAGATTTTGTGTGCTGCCACAAGCGGGCGACCACAGCCCGTCTGCCCGCAGGCGGAGATTCAAGATAAAATGTAGGAGGTTCCCACATGTCTGGACATAGTAAATGGAACAACGTCAAGCGCAAGAAGGAAAAAACCGACGGCGCACGTGCAAAGGTCTTTACCAAGATCGGCCGTGAGATCAGCGTTGCCGTCCGTATGGGCGGCCCGAACCCGGCTTCCAACAGCAAGCTGGCTGACCTGATCTCCAAGGCAAAGCGCATGAGCGTGCCCAACGATAACATTCAGCGTATCATCAAGAAGGCTGAGGGCGGCGATAAGACCGAGTACGAGGCAATCACTTACGAAGGTTACGGCCCCGGCGGCGTGGCTGTTATGGTCGAGACCCTGACCGACAACCGCAACCGTACCGCTGCTGACCTGCGCCACTACTTTGACAAGAACGGCGGCAACCTGGGTGCTATGGGCTGCGTGGCCTTCCTGTTCAGCCAGAAGGGTGTCATCGACATCTCTCTGGAAGATAAGGATGCCGACGAGGCCATGATGGATGCTCTGGATGCTGGTGCAGAGGACTTTGATGCAGGCGAGGATGCTGCTGAGATCACCACCGATCCCGACAACTACTCCGCTGTGGTCAAGGCTATGGAGGAGAAGGGCTACCAGATCCTCTCCGATGACCTGGCCATGGTCCCCATGACCACCACCCGCCTGACGGACCCCGATCAGCTCAAGGCGATGGGCAAGCTGCTGGATGCTCTGGAAGATAACGATGATGTCCAGAACGTCTGGCACAGCCTGGAGAACGAAGAAGACCTGCCGGAATAATCGGGTTTGGTCAGACTTGACTCTGAAATAAGACGTAAGAAAGCCGCTTTTTGTGTTGTGATACACGGAAGGCGACTTTTGTGTTTGGCGGAAATGACTGGAAAAACTGTTTTACGATGACATACGGGCACTTTTTGATTGTGACATACTGACCTGTTTTGGAGGACTGAAAAATGAAGTTGTACGTCACAGTAGAAGAGTTTTTATATGCGAAAAGAATCGAAAATCAGACAGAACGAACGCTCAGAGGGTACAAAAATGCGCTGAATCTGTTTGCAAAGTGGCTCGAGAGGGAATGGACGTATTACAGAATATGGAGAGTGTATAAGCAGCAACATGGTTGCAATGTAGGATTACAATAGATGTGTTACAGAGTTGAATAAAAAGAAAGACGAATGAGTCGTCCTGTGGTACAGTTAAGTTGCTACACAAAACATCACAGAAAGGGCAACGCATTCGTCATGAATACTGTAACACAGACCATGCAGTTTCGTCAATCACTTATGAACTACGCAGAGAAACACGGCGTAACCAAGGCAGCGATCAAGTACAATGGAAAGGTAGAGCGTTCTCATCGCAAAGATAACGAATATTTCTATGCTTCGCATAAATTCTATTCGTTTTCCGATTTCAAAAAGCAACTTGCTGTTCACAGCCGGAAATACAATCACTTTCCCATTCGTCCTTTAGGCTGGCTTGATCCTTTAGCTTTTCTTGCTAAATACAGAAATCAGCCTTCTGCTCCCGCTGTGTAACACATCATTGACAAACCTACAACCCAACACCTCAACGTTCCCCCTCAAAAACATTGCGCCCCACCCCCAAATATGATACAATTATCAATAACGATTCATGCGGGAGAGGTGGTTGCAGATGGAAGCAAAGCGGATCTGTCCGTGCTGCATGGGGGCACTTGAGGGGCGCGTGTCGGTGTGCCCGCACTGCGGGGCGGTGCTGGCCGGGCGGAACCCGGCGGGCAGCCTGCCCATGGGGGCGCTGCTGGCAGGGCGCTACACCGTAGGGGAGATGCAGAGCATCGACGGAGAGGGCATCCTGTACCGGGGCGTGGAGAACGTTGGGCGGTTCCGGGTAACGATCAAGGAATACCTGCCGCTGACGCTGTCGGCAGAGCGCGGCACGGATGCGCTGCTGCGGCCCAAACTGGGCAGCGAGGTGCTGTTCAAGACCACCCGGATGGATTTTGCAGATCTTTACCGTTCCATCCAGCGCATCACACCGGCCAACGGTCTGGAAGCCGTGCTGGACGTGTTTGAGGAGAACAACACGGTCTATGCGGTCATGGAAAACCCTGGCGGCATTCCGCTGCAGCAGTGGCTGGAGGAACATCCCAGCGGAATCTCAGCCGAGACGGCCTGCAATATGCTGCAGCCGGTGTTTGATGGCGTGGCTGCCATGCACCAGGTAGGGCTGGTCCACCGCGGTATCTGCCCGGAGAATATCCGGGTGCTGGAAAATGGCCGCGCCCGTCTGACTGGCTACGCCACCGTGGGCCTGCGCACCGCAGGCAGCGGCCTGCACGAACAGCTCTACGAGGGCTATTCCGCACCCGAGCAGTATTCCACCACAGAATTTGAGGGCCGCTACACCGACGAATACGGCCTTGCTGCGGTGGTCTATCGGATGGTCTGCGGGCAGAGCCCGGTCCCGGCGGCCCAGCGGCTGGTGTCGGACTCCAACCCACGCGCCCGCACCCTGAACCCCGAGGTGCCGGAATATCTCTCCGATGTGCTGTGGATGGGGCTGCAGCTCAAGCCGGCAGAGCGCATCCAGACCGTGCCCCAGCTGTTTCAGGCACTGAGCAGCGAAGAATACACCACAGAGCTGACCCGCACTCTGCGGCAGGCAGCGCCGCGGACGCCGCCCACGCAGGAAGACGAGCAGAAAAAGCATCTGCTGGGGCTGCGCAATCTTCTGGCGGCGATCCTGATCCTATTGGCCATCCTGATCCTGCTGATCGTGTGGGGGCTGGTGAATCAGGGCCTGCACGAGAAAAAAACAGAGGAGCCGACATCGGAGCCGGAGCCGGTGAGTTCGCAGGTGACAGAACCCGTCAACCTGACGCCGAACTTTGTCGGACTGGATTATGACACGCAGGTGCGCAATAACCGCACCTATGCGGGGGATTATCTGTTCTACGTGACGCTGGAATACAGCAACACCGTGGAAAAGGGCAAGATCATCCGGCAGCAGCCGGAAGCCGGTGAGGTGCTGGAAAAGGGCGACACCGTGGATCTGGTGGTCAGCAAGGGCCCGCAGATGGTGGAAATGCCCAATGTGGACGGCTTTACCCGGGACGGCGCTGAACAGCAGCTGTCGCAGGCGGGCCTGAACGCCAGCTTCTATCCTATCTACAACGATGGTTCCTACGTGTCGGGCTGTGTGGCCTATTGCAGTGAGGAACCCGGCACGATGGTGGAGGTCGGCTCCACGATCATCGTCTATATGGCGGCAGAAGTTGAGGCCGAAGTGCCTGCGGCTCCCCCGGAGACAACGGGAGGGACCACAACACCGGATACCACCACTCCGGCGGAGACCCCGGCAGATGATACGGTCTACGATACCGATTAAAACAGAAAGCAGAAGCGGAAGCCTTTTTACGGGCTTCCGCTTCTGCTTGTTTAGGATAGGAAAGAGAATGGCTTGAGAATTACAGGTTGGTGTAGCCCATCAGGCAGCGATCCACCTCGGCGGCGCAGTCGCGGCCTTCCCGCAGGCCCCAGACCACAAGGCTCTGGCCCCGGCGCATATCGCCGCAGGCAAACACCTTGTCCACATTGGTGTGGAAACGGTCGGTGTCCACACAGCCGCGCTTGGTCAGGGAGACCCCGAAGGCGTCGGCCACATAGCTCTCACAGCCCACAAAACCGGCAGCGATAAGAGCCAGCTGGCAGTCGTAAGTGAACTCCTCACCGGTGGGCACCATGTTGGTGCGGCCGGTCTCAGGGTCACGCTCGGGCTTGAGGTAGGCGATGACGGCGCCGGTCAGGTTTCCGGCATCGTCCTTCAAAAACTCCTTGACAGTAGTCTGGTACAGGCGGGGATCCTTGCCGAATTTTGCAAGGCATTCCGTCTGGCCGTAGTCCACCTTGAGGACACGGGGCCACTCCGGCCACGGGTTGGAGGCGGCGCGCTCCTTGGGGGGCTGAGGCATCATTTCCAGAGCCACCAGGTCGGTGCAGCCCTGCCGCAGGGCCGTGCCCTGGCAGTCGTTGCCGGTATCGCCGCCGCCGATCACCAGAACATTCTTGCCCTTTGCACTGATGGCTCTGCCATCGGCAAACTGGCTGTCCAGCAGGCTTTTCGTTACGCTGGTCAGATAATCCACGGCAAAATGGACGCCGTTGGCATCCCGGCCGGGAACGTTCAGGTCACGGGCCTTTTTGGCACCACAGCACAGCACAACGGCATCGTACTGGTTCAGGATGTCTTCTGCGGCCACAGCTCCGCCAATGTCCATGTTAGTGCGGAACTCCACACCCTCAGCCTGCATGATCCTGATGCGGCGCTCGATGACGGATTTATCCAGCTTCATGTTGGGAATGCCGTACATCAGCAGTCCACCCACACGGTCGGCCCGC
>CAVDVT010000073.1:0-6974 GCA_963612415.1 bacterium
ACAGCGGGCCCCAACGCAGGCTTTACAACCGGCACCCCCTGGATCCCCATGAGCGACAATTACCAGAGCATCAACGCGGAAGCCTGCCTGGCAGATCCGGATTCGGTCTACTATTACTACAAAAAGCTCATTGCGCTGCGCCACACCCTGCCCGTTGTCACCAACGGCGTGTATGAGCTGCTGGACCCGGCGGACGAAAAGGTCTACGCCTACCTGCGCAAAGGCGAGGGCGAAACACTGGCGGTCGTTGCAAACTTTACTGCCGAGGAGCTGGACTATCCGCTGCCCGAAAGCGTGCAGTGGACGGACAGTGAGCCGGTCATCAGCAACGATGAAAAGGCCCCGGCCCAGCTGGGCCGCACCCTGCACCTGAAACCCTATGGAGCCTATGTCTATGTCCTGCACTGAATATAAAATGCTGGCCCTGGACATGGACGGCACCCTGCTGGACACCCACGGCCACATCACAAACAGCTCGCGGGAGGCCATCCGCGCCGCCCAGAAAGCGGGTGTGGAGGTGGTGCTTGCCACCGGCCGGGACTACAACGGCATCCTGTGGGACGAGCTGGGAGATGTGAAGATCGATTATGTTGTCACCAACAACGGCAGCGCGGTGTACCGGGCGGCAGGCCGGGAATGCCTGTGCGAGACCTGTCTGGACAACGCAGTGATGGCCCCGGTGTTCCGGTATCTGCTCACAAAGGGCGTTTACATCGATGTGTTCATCGACGGCCGGGACTATGCCCCGCCCGAGACTATGCCGCTGGCCGAAAAGCTTGACCTGCCGGATTATGTCATCCGGGTGCTGCTGGCAAACCGGACGCCGGTGGAACATCTGGCAGAGAAGCTGGAAGCAGATGCCCTGCATCTGCAAAAAGCCACCCTGAACTTCTGGAAGGAGCCGGACGGCAGTTACCACAGCCGGGATGAAGTGCTGGCATACCTGAAGCAGGTGCCGGGCATCACGCTGGTGGACGGCGGCTTTGCCAACCTGGAATTTACCGCCGCCGGGGTCAGCAAGGCCACGGGCCTTGGCTTCCTGACCCGGAAGCTGGGCATCCCGATGGCGCAGGTCATGGCCGTTGGCGACAGTGAAAACGACGCGGAAATGCTGCGGGCGGCGGGGCTTGGCGTTGCCATGGGCAATGCCTACCCCAGCGTGAAAGCACTGGCCGACGCGGTGACCGACGATAACGAATCCGACGGCGTGGCAAAGGCGATCAGAAAGTATCTTTTATAAAACAGGAAGCCCGCAAGGAATGCACACTGCACCCTGCGGGCTTTTTTGCAGCCTCCGCTCCGCACCTTTCCGGGCGGTTCCGAATAAGCTGGGTGTGAACCCAGAACATTTTCGGACAAAGGAGTTTTTGTGTATGACGACCGGAATCTTGCGCATCCAGACCTTTCTGGCCCGGCAGTCGGCCCCGGTGGAAGGTGTTACGGTGCAGATCAGCGGCGACGGCTTTACGGCGGCCCGCACCACCGACGCCGAGGGCAACGCGGCCGACCTTGCCATTGAAGCCCCGGCCTGTGCCCTCTCGCTGAACGAGGAGAACACCACCACCCGGCCCTATGCCGTGTGCAGCCTGACCGCCAGCAAGGCGGGCTACCGCACCGTCCGCATCCAGGGCATCCAGATCTTTGCCGGGCAGGTGACGCTGGCCCAGCCGGAGATGATCCCCGTGACCGAGGAAGGGCGGGACATCCCTGACCCGCCGGTGGTCATCCCCACCCATGCGCTGTTTGCGGGCAGCGGCGGCAGCGGCCCGGCGCCGGTGGACGACTGCACCGACCCGCAGGTGCTGGATCGGGTCATCATCCCAAAGAACATCACGGTGCATCTGGGGCGCCCGGCGGCTTCGGCCCAGAATGTGACCGTCTCGTTCCGGAACTACATTGCCAACGTGGCCTCCAGCGAAGTCTACCCCACCTGGCCCACCGAAGCGCTGAAAGCCAACATCCACTGCCAGATTTCGCTGGCACTCAACCGCATCTACACCGAGTGGTACCCCAGCAAGGGCTACACCTTCAACATCACAAATTCCACCAGCTATGACCAGTATTATGTGCATGGCCGCACCGTGTTTGACGTGATGGTGAAGCTGACGGATGACATCTTCAACACCTACATCCGCAAGACCGGCACGGTGAACCCCTATTACTCCGAATACTGCGATGGCAAATCGGTCACCTGCCCGGGGCTCAAGCAGTGGGGCACTGTGACGCTGGCCAATCAGGGCCGCAATGCCCTGAGCATCCTCAAATATTACTACGGCAATGACATCGAGATCGTGCGGACCAACAACATCCAGTCCATCCCCAGCAGCTACCCGGGTTCCCTTGTCCGGCAGGGGGACAGCGGCACGGCGGTGTTCACCCTGCAAAGGCAGCTGAACCGCATCACCAAGGACTATCCGTTTTTGGGGCTGCTGACCGTGGACGGCATTTTTGGCAGCAAGATGGCCGACACCGTGAAAAAGTTCCAGCGGCAGTTCAGCCTGACCGCCGACGGCGTGGTGGGGCGGCAGACCTGGTATAAGATCAGTTATATCTATGTCTCGGTCAAGGACCTGGCCGAGCTGACCAGCGAGGGCGAGACGGCTTCGGGCACCCTTTCCGATGGGACATGGGGCGGCACGGTGCTGCGCAGCGGCTCCACCGGCAGCGCCGTTGAGCAGGTGCAGTTCTGGCTGAACACGCTGGCCCAGTACGAGAGCAGCATCCCCTCGGTGACGGTGGACGGCGTGTACGGCACCGGCACGGCCAACGCGGTGCGGGCCTTCCAACGCCGGTACGGGCTGGAGGTGGACGGCGTGGTGGGCCGCACCACCTGGACGGAGCTGTACGACCAGTTCCGGAGCATCCAGTCCGACAACGGCACCCCCAACGCCTACCCGGGCACAGCCCTGCGGGAGGGGAGCAGCGGCCAGAACGTCCGGCTGGTGCAGTTCTGGCTCAAGATCGCCCGGAGCGTGTATTCCAGCCTTTCCAACGTGACGGTGGACGGAAAGTTCGGCGCGGCCACCACGGCAGCGGTGAAGCGGTTCCAGAGCTACTTTGGCCTGACCAGCGACGGCGTGGTGGGCCGCACCACCTGGAACAAGCTGTATGAGGTGTACAACGACATTGCCAACAAACTGCTTTCGTCCAGCCTGCGGCCCGGCGAGTACCCGGGCGTGCTGCGCCGGGGCAGCACCGGCACGGCGGTGCGGGAGCTGCAGTTCTACCTCTACCTCATGAGCGCCTACGAGAGCAGCATCCCGGCGGTGAGCATCGACGGCAGCTTTGGGGCTGCCACGGAAAGCGCTGTGCGGGCCTACCAGCGCTTTGCCGGGCTGACTGTGGACGGCGTGGTGGGGCGCAGCACCTGGGATTCGCTCTACGGCAGGGCATCTGCCCTGCGGGCGTCCGGGCCGGTGGTCACGCTGGAACGCCGCCCCTACCCGGGCACGCCCCTCACTGTGGGGGATTCCGGGCAGGATGTGCTGTACTACAACCTGCTGCTCCAGCGCATCGCCTACTACTTTGACAGCGTGGAGAGCCCGCCGCTTTCCGAGCAGTACACGGCCCAGACGGCGGCTGCCACCCGCAGCGCACAGGCCCTGCTGGGCCTGCCGGAGACCGGCGTTGCCGACGGCGACACCTGGACGGCGGTGGAAGCGCTGAGTCTGCAGCTGGCCACGGCAACGCCCAACCCGGACCGCGACGCCGAGCAGGCCGACACCTACCCGGGCCGGGCCATGAGCGAGGGCAGCGTGGGCCCGGATGTGGGGCAGATCGAGCAGTGGCTCAACGGGCGGGCAAACCTGTACTGCAGCGAGGGTTTTGTGACCGAGAACGCCCACTTTGGCCCGGAGGAGACGGCGGGTGTAAAGGCCGCCCAGCGCCGGGCCGGGCTGATGGAAACGGGCACCGTGAACCGCGAGACCTGGGCGGCACTGCGGGCCCAGAGCTGCGCATGTGAGCCGGAGGAGGAATGACGGATGGCACGGCTGCTGGTTTATGACGCTTACGAGAACAAGGTGTACACCTATAACAGCCTGAACGAGAACGACCCCATGCCCTACAGCACGGAGCGCACCCTGACCCTGCGGGAGTTCCGGGGCAAGTCGGGCAGCCCGGTGCTGTGGACCACCATTGCGGCCATGGAGGCCTGGAACCTGACCCGCCGCAAGTACGGCAAGGGCATCCCGGTGGGGTATGCGTTCCGGCGCATCTGGGAGGGCGGCCACGGCACCCGCAGCCAGCATTATGCCGGGGTGGCCTTTGACGTGGGCCAGAGCCTGACCCAGACCCAGCGCACGGCCATTTACAACGCGGCCCGGGCCACCGGGGCGTGGGGATATGTGGAGCCGCTGAGCCAGACCCCCACCTGGGTGCATTTTGACCGCCGCTATGGCACCCCCGCCTGCAGCGGTACCACGGCGGGCTACCCCACCCTGCGGCGGGGCAGCCGGGGCTGCTACGTGATGATCCTGCAGGATGCGCTGTCCACGCTGGGGTACCAGACCGGCACCCGCATCGACGGGCTGTTCGGCACCCGCACCGAGGAGGCCCTGAAGGGCTACCAGCGCCGCACCAGCCTGACCGCCGACGGCGTGTGCGGCTGCAACACCTGGAAAAAGATCACCACGGCTGTCATCGGCATTGGGCGGACCAAGACGACGATCGATTAAAGAGAAAACGGCAAGGGCGAAAGCCCTTGCCGTTTTGCGTCAGCGCCGGTGAATTTTTTTGTTGGGTTTGCGGCTGTTCCAGGCGTTGATGAACACCCACAGGCCATAGACGGCAAGGGTGAGGGCCGAGAGGGCCAGCACCACTTTGAGGTAGAGGCTGTGGAAGAAAGCCTGCACTTTGGAAATGGTGAACAGCAGCGCGTTCTGCTGGACATCCTGCCCGGCCACAAGGTCCACCACGCCGATGGTCTCGCCGGCCAGCTTCAGCTCCACGGTGCCGATGACGTCGCCCTGCTGGATGGGGGCCGAGGCGTAATTGGGCAGGTGGAAGTATTTCTGGGTCACGGAGCCATCCCCCGTGGAGGGCAGCAGGGTCATCATGCTGTCGGCGGGGTAGAGCTGGAGGGTGTCGGTGTCCGACGAATACTTTACCGGGATCTCGGCCAGCGCCTGGTCGGTGTCCAGCGCGGCCTGAATGGAAAAGCTGTCGAACACCCAGTCGATGAGCCTGGTGGTCTCATAAAGGGCGGGGCGGCGGTTGGAGTAGCCGTAATCGTCGCAGGTGTCGGGGCTTTGCATGATGCAGAAGATATAGGTGGCGCCGTTCTTGTTGGCCCACGAGACGTAGCTCTGGGTGCCGCTGTCGTTTTTGTAGGCCATCACGTCGCACATGCCGCCCTGCATGGCGCTGCGGTAGAATTTTCCGCCGCTGGTCTTGTTCAGGGCCACGTTCTGGCTGAGCAGCACAAAGCTCTTGGCGTGTTTCTCCTTGGCGGGCATGGTAAAGGTGGGGGCGGCGGAGATCTCCTTGAAAGCGTCAAAGCTCATGAGGTAGCGCAGGATCAGGTACATATCCACGGCAGTGGTGGTGTTGCCGCTGTCCAGCCCGCAGGCGTCTGTCCAGGTGCTGCCCGTGGTGCCGATGCGCTGGGACAGGGTGTTCATCTGGCTCACCCAGCCCGCAAGGTCGCCGCCGGAAAGCTCGTAAGCAAGGCCCATGGCGGCCTCGTTGGCGTTGCGGGTGACCATGGCGTAAAGGGCCTCGCGGTAGGTAAAGGTCTCACCGGAGCGCATATCGGCGTTGTCGGTGTTGTGGACGTAATCCGAGATGGCAAAGGGCATGGTGAAGGTATCGTCCAGCCGGTCGGCGTAGTTGGTGAGGACCAGCGCAATGGTCATATACTTGGTCAGGCCCCCGGCGGACACCTGTTTGGAGCTGTTTTTTTCGTAGACGATGATGTTGGTGTCGGTGTTGACGATGTAGGCGCTCTGGGCCTGCACCTCGTAGACGGTGCTGGGGTCGAACATGGCCCCGGCGGTGACCGCAAGGCTGCTGAACAGGACAGCAAGAGACAAAAACAGTGCAAAAATACGTTTCATGTGGACAATTCCCTCAAAAAGCGATATGATATAAACTGCGGACGAATGCCGCACAGAAAGAACAACAAAGGCGGAGGTGCGCTCCGCTCCTTTAATAATAACAGGTTTGCCGCGCTGAAACAAGGGCTTTTGCCCGGTTTCACAAAGCGGCAGAAGGGGGAACCGGAATGGTATATCTGACGGGCGACACCCACGGCGAGCTGGACCGCTTCAAGCACGGAAAGCTGCGCTGGCTGGGCAGGCGGGACATTGTGCTGGTGCTGGGAGACTTTGGCTTTGTGTGGGACGGCAGCAGGGAGGAGCAGAAAAAGCTGGACTGGCTGCGCAAGCGCCCCTACACCCTGCTGTTTCTGGACGGCTGCCACGAGAACTACGACCTGCTGGCCCAGTACCCCACCGAGGAAAAGTTTGGCGGCACCGTGCAGGCGCTGGGCGGCAACGTGTACCACGTGTGCCGGGGCAGCGTGCTGGAGCTGGAGGGCAAAAAGTACCTCTGCTTTGGCGGCGGCGAGAGCCAGGATAAAGAAGAACGGGAGGCCGGGTACAACTGGTGGCCCCAGGAGATGCCCAGCGACGAGGAATACGCCGCCTGCGAGGCAGCCTTGGAAGCCAACGGCTGGCAGGTAGATTATGTGCTGACCCACGACGCCCCAAGCAGATTTTTGGATTTTACCGCGCTGGCGGTGGGGGAGTCGAACCGGCTGCACCTGTTTCTGGACAAGATCCTGCTGAAGATGAGCTACGAAAAATGGTTCTTTGGGTGCTACCACAAGGACGTGGCGCTTTCCACCAAGAGCCGGTGCGTGTTCTGTGATGTGATCCCCATGGGGGACCGGCACGCAAAATAAAACGGATAAAAACAACTGCCGCCCGGTGCTTTGGATCAGCGCCGGGCGGCAGTGTTTATTGGGATATGAG
>CAVDVT010000074.1:0-6965 GCA_963612415.1 bacterium
CAGCAGCGTCTGTCCCGCTGCCATAATAAAATCCATGATCCGGCGGCGCTGTTCTTCGTCCGGATGCAATTCCCTGTCTGCCATTCTGCTGCTCCTCACTGTGTCCGCTGTACGGACAGATAATCCTGCCTTATAGTAACATAAGGAAGCGATTTTGTCTATCCGGAGCGGGAGGTTCAATTTCCTACCAGAAAACTTCGTTGAAGGGGTTGACAAATGCAGGCGGGCGGGTTAGAATAAATGCAATATCACAAAAATGGCTGAGATGAGAAGAGTAGGTTTTCGCATTGATCCTTCCAGAGAGCCCGGATGGTGGAAAAGGGCAGGAAACAGGGAACTGAAAATGGTCTCGGAGCCGCGGAGGCGAAGCGCAAGAGTGCTAAGCCTGCGACGGGAGCGCCCGTTACAGCGTCCGGCTGTCGCGTTGAAAAACGCCGCAGCAGCGAGGCTGTTTCCGTAAGGAAACGGTGAACCAAGGTGGTACCACGGAAGTTTCACGCTTTCGTCCTTGTGGGTGTTTGCCCAGAGGACGGAGGCGTTTTTTGTTGCTTCCGGCCGCACCCGGCGCAGAAGGTGCTGCGCGGTGCAAAAAAACATTTTATACATTGTAACAGTAGAGAGGGAAAACATTATGTCTAAGATCGCACGTCGTGATTTTCTGAAAGTGACCGGTGTGGCAGCTGCTGCCGCTGCCCTGACTGCCTGCGGTGGTTCTTCTTCCAGCACTGCTTCTTCTGCAGCTGCTTCCACCAGCGCAGCCGCATCTTCTTCCGCTGCAAAGCTGGATAAGATCCAGGTCGCAGTGCCCAACGACACCACCAACGAGGCCCGTGCCCTGACCCTGCTGGAGAAGAACGGCTTCTTCAAGCTGAAGGCAGACGCCGGCCTGACCGCTACCAAGAACGATATCGAGGAGAACCCCCTGAACGTCAATGTGGACGAAGTTGAGGCTGCTCAGGTCCCCAACGTCCTGCAGGACGAGGATTATGCCGTGATCAACTCCAACTACGCCATCTCCGCTGGTCTGGACCCCATGACCGACGCACTGGCAATGGAGGACGGCACCTCTGCCTACGTCAATGTTCTGGTCTGCAAAGAGGGCAATGAGAACGAGCCCAAGATCAAGGCTCTGATCGCTGCTCTGGAGAGCCAGCAGGTCAAGGACTTCATGACCGAGAGCTACGGCGGCGCCGTGGTGTCCGTTGTGGAGAACCCCACCGACGGCTATGATCCTGACATCGACTACGATGCCCTGAACGGCGAGACCGTGAGCTGCGCAGCTACCCCGGCTCCCCACTGCGAGATCCTGGAGGTCTGCAAGCAGATCCTGGCCGACAAGGGCATTACCCTGGACATTCAGGAGTACGACGACTACATCATCCCCAACACCGTGGTCGAGGATGGTCAGGTCGATACCAACTACTTCCAGCACCAGCCCTATCTGGACAACTTCAATGAGGAGCAGGGCACGCACCTGGTCACCGTTGCCGGCATCCATGTGGAGCCCATGGGCATCTACGGCGGCAAGCAGAAGGACCTGACCCCCGTCGAGGGCTAAGTAAAAAGCAGCTATTTCCACCGCGCCGCAGGCGCGGCGGAAATAGTTTGATTTGTTTCCCTGCAAAGTGAGGAGAATCCCTGTGATCGAGATCAAACACCTTTCCAAGACCTTCGAGATGAAGGACGGCGTGGTGAACGCGCTGCATGATATCAACCTGACCATTCCGGATGGTTCCATCTATGGCATCATTGGCATGTCCGGTGCGGGTAAATCCACGCTGGTGCGCTGCATCAACCTGCTGGAGCGCCCCACTGAGGGCAGCGTGGTCATTGACGGCACTGCCATGGAGACCCTGACGCCGGCCCAGCTGCGCGCCCGCCGCCGGGAGATCACCATGATCTTCCAGCAGTTCAACCTGCTGATGCAGCGCAGTTGCCTGAAGAACATCTGCTTCCCCATGGAACTGGCAGGCGTGAAGAAGGAAGAAGCCGAAAAGCGCGCCAAAGAGCTGCTGGAGATGGTGGGCCTGCCCGACAAGGCCAACGCCTACCCGGCCCAGCTGTCCGGCGGCCAGAAGCAGCGCATTGCCATTGCCCGCGCACTGGCAACCAACCCTAAGGTTCTGCTCTGCGATGAGGCCACCAGTGCGCTGGACCCCAACACCACCCACTCCATCCTGACTCTTATCAAAGATATCAATCAGAAGCTTGGCATCACGGTGGTGGTCATTACCCACCAGATGAGCGTGGTGGAGGAGATCTGCGATCACGTTGCCATTCTGGACGGCGGCATTGTGGTGGAACAGGGCGAGGTGAAGGAGATCTTTGCCAACCCCAAGACGGCAGCAGCCCGGCGTCTGGTGGCGCCCAACGGCGGCAGTGCGGCCCGGGATCTGTCCAGCTTTGCACCGGACGATCATGTGGTGCGCGTGACCTTCAATGGTTCGTCCACCGCAAAGCCGCTGGTGGCAAGCCTTGCCGCCGAAAAGGGCATTCTGGTGTCGGTGCTGAGCGCCGATACCCGTGATCTGAGCGGCCAGTGCTACGGTTCCATGCTGCTCAAGCTGCCCTCGGATCTGGATGAAGCAAAACAGGCTGCGGCCTATATGCGGGCACAGCCCGGCATTACGGTAGAGGAGGTGACCGGCGAATGAATATTGCAGATTACGGCTTTGCCATCTGGGAGACGTTCTATGTAACGGTCCTCTCCACGGCGTTCTCGCTGGTCATCGGCCTGCCGCTGGGCGTGCTGCTGGTGGCTGGGGATAAGGACGGCGTTCTGCCCCTGCCCGGCTGGCTGATGCACCTGCTGGATATCGTCATCAATATCCTGCGCAGTGTGCCGTTCCTGATCCTGATGATCTGTGTCTTCCCGCTGACCCGTGCCATCATGGGCACTACCGTCGGCACCAAGGCCACCATCGTTCCGCTGGTGGTGGCAGCCTTCCCCTTTGTGGCCCGTCTGGTGGAGACCAGCCTGCGTGAACTGGACGAAGGCGTGGTGGAAGCTGCCCAGAGCATGGGCGCTACCCCGTTCCAGATCATCACCAAAGTCATGATCCCGGAGTGCCTGCCCGGCCTGATCTCCAGCATGACCACGGCCCTGACCACCATTCTGGGCTACTCGGCCATGTCCGGCGTTATCGGCGGCGGCGGCCTGGGCAAGATCGCCCTGTCTTACGGCTATTACCGCTACCAGACCGATATCATGATCGTCTGCGTCATCCTGCTGGTGCTGATGGTGCAGGTGTTCCAGACCGTCGGCACCCTCTGGGCCACCAAGAGTGATAAGCGGCTGAGAAAGTAACCACCCCACCCTTCGGCAGGGAAAAAATTTAACGTTTCAATTCCCCGCTGGAGGTCTGTACTCCTGCGGGGAATTGTGCTATTTGGACAAACCCAGTAAAGGAGTATGTAACAATGAACCGTGATACCATCTGTGTGCAGGGCGGCTATACCCCCGGCAATGGCGAACCCCGCCAGATCCCCATCATCCAGTCCACCACCTTCAAGTATGCCACCAGTGAGGACATGGGCAAGCTGTTTGACCTGGAGGCTGACGGCTACTTCTATTCCCGCTTGCAGAACCCCACCTGTGATCTGGTGGCCAAAAAGATCTGTGAGCTGGAAGGCGGCACTGCCGCCATGCTGACGTCCAGCGGCCAGGCGGCAAACTTCTTTGCCCTGTTCAACCTCTGCGAGGCAGGCGACCATATCGTGGCGTCCAGCACCATCTACGGCGGCACCTTCAACCTGATCTCCGTCACCATGAAGAAGATGGGCATTGAGGCCACCTTTGTGGACCCGCTGTGCAGTGAGGAAGAACTGGATGCAGCCTTCCGGCCCAACACCAAGGTGGTGTTCGGTGAGACCATTGCCAACCCGGCCCTGACCGTGCTGGATATTGAAAAGTTTGCAAAGGCTGCCCATGCCCATGGTGTGCCGCTGATCGTGGATAACACCTTCCCCACGCCGGTCAACTGCCGCCCCTTTGAGTGGGGTGCCGACATCGTGACCCACTCCACCACCAAGTATATGGATGGCCACGGCGCAGTGCTGGGCGGTGCCATTGTGGACAGCGGTAAGTTCGACTGGATGGCTCACGCTGAGAAATTCCCCGGCCTGTGTACCCCCGATGACAGCTACCACGGCATCACTTATGCCGAGCGCTTTGGCAAGGAGGGGGCCTTCATCACCAAGGCGACCGCCCAGCTCATGCGTGATTTCGGCTCCATGCAGTCGCCCATGAACGCTTATATGCTGAATCTGGGTCTGGAAAGCCTGCATGTCCGGATGCAGCGCCACTGCGAAAACGGCATGGCTGTGGCAAAGTTCCTTGAGAGCCACCCCAAAGTGGCCTATGTCAATTACTGTGGTCTGGAGTCCAGCCCCTACCATGCACTGGCAGAAAAGTATCTGCCCAATGGCAGCTGCGGCGTGGTCAGCTTTGGTCTGGCTGGCGGCCGCGAAGCAGCCAGCACCTTTATGAAGGAACTGAAGCTGGCCGCCATTGAGACTCATGTGGCCGACGCCCGCACCTGCTGCCTGAATCCGGCTTCCAGCACCCACCGCCAGATGAACGACGAGCAGCTGGCTGCCGCCGGGGTCCCTGCGGAACTGGTGCGGATGAGCTGCGGCCTGGAAAGCGCCGAAGACCTGATCGCTGATATTGCGCAGGCGCTCGATAAAATTTAAGGAGATAAATCGCTATGCCCCTGATCATCCCCAAAACACTTCCTGCCTATGATGCCCTGTATGAAGAAAATGTCTTTGTGATGCACCGGGAACGGGCCGCATCCCAGCACATCCGTCCGCTGGAGATCCTGATCCTGAACCTGATGCCCACCAAGATCGCCACCGAGACCCAGATCGCCCGCCTGCTGGCCAACACGCCGCTGCAGGTCCACATGACCCTGCTGCAGACGGCCAGCCACGAGGCCACCCATGTCTCAGCGGCGCACCTGGAAGCCTTTTATAAGACCTTTGACGAGGTGAAGCACAACCGCTACGACGGCATGATCATCACCGGTGCGCCGGTGGAGACCATGGACTTTGAACAGGTGGATTACTGGCCGGAGCTGTGCGAGATCATGGACTTCAGCGAAACGAACGTCTACTCCACCCTTCATGTCTGCTGGGGTGCCCAGGCGGGGCTGTACTACCATTACGGCATCCGCAAGGAGCTGCTGCCCCAGAAGATGTTCGGCGTGTTCGAGCATCGGGTCACCCGGCCCTCCAACCCGCTGGTGCGCGGCTTTGATGAGGTGTTCTACGCCCCCCACAGCCGCCACACCGCCATGAACCGGGCCGACATCGACGCCTGCGGCGCCCTGCGCATTCTGGCGGAAAGCGACGAGGCGGGCCCCTTCCTGATGAGTACCGAGAACGGGCGGCAGATCTTTGTCATCGGCCACCCGGAGTACGACAAGTACACGCTGGATGCCGAGTACAAGCGGGATGTGGCCAAGGGACTGCCTATCAATGTGCCCAAAAACTACTACCCCAACGATGATCCGGAGCAGCCGCCGCTGTTCCGCTGGCGCGCCCATGCCCACCTGCTGTATGAGAACTGGCTGAACTACTACGTTTACCAGAACACGCCCTATGATCTGGGAGCCATTGAGCGGGTGCAGCACGAGGAGAGGTAAAACCTCTCAGCCGCCTGCGGCGGCAGCTCCCCTAGTAGGGGAGCCAAGTTTGAACTGCTGTTTTCTTGCCTCTCCTATTAGGAGAGGTGGCATTGCAAAGCAATGACGGAGAGGTTTTATGGGGATCAAGCAGAATCAATGGAGCTTCACGGTTGGGCGGCTGCCCTGCGGGAAGCTGGACAAGATCAGCGATGTGCCCGGTGTGACTGTGGGCCACTGCACCCTTGCCAAGGGGGACATCCAGACCGGCGTAACGGCCCTTTTGCCCCACCCGGGGGATGTTTTTCACGACAAGGTGCTGGCGGCCAGCCATGTCATCAACGGCTTTGGCAAGACCACCGGCCTTGTCCAGATCGAGGAGCTGGGCACACTGGAAACGCCCATCCTGTTCACCAATACCCTGAGTGTGGGCACCGTGGAAACGGCGCTTGTAAAGTATATGCTGGCGCGCAACCCAGACATCTGCGAGACCACCGGCAGCGTGAACCCGGTGGTCTGCGAGTGCAACGACAGCGGCCTGAACGACATCCGGGGCCTCCATGTCACGGAGGAACACGTCTTTGCCGCGCTGGCCGACTGCAGGGCAGACTTTGCCGAGGGCGCTGTGGGCGCGGGCCGGGGCATGCGCTGCCATGGCCTGAAAGGCGGCATCGGCTCGGCCTCCCGGCTGGTGGAACTGGACGGGAAAACTTATACCATCGGGGCACTGGTGTTGTCCAACCACGCGGTCTTTGATGACCTTGTGGTGGCGGGCACCCCCATCCGGCAGCTGCTGGAAGCCCGCATCCCACCCCACGAGGACAAGGGTTCCATCATCACGGTGCTGGCAACGGACATCCCGCTGAGCGAGCGCCAGCTGCGGCGGCTCTGCCACCGGGCGCTGGTGGGGCTCTCCCGCACCGGCAGCTACTGCGGCAATGGTTCCGGTGAGATCGTCATCGCCTTTACCACGGCCAACCGGGTGCCGCACGATTCTGCAAAAGCCATCCTGCCCATGGGCATGGTGCATGATGACGCCATCAATCCGCTGTTCCGGGCTGTGGCCGAATGTGTGGAGGAAAGTGTCCTCAGCAGCCTGCTCCACGCCGAGACCGTCACCGGCTATCATGGCCGGACGGTGAAGTGCCTGACCGAACTGCTTGCAAAATGAAATAGCGGCCTTCTCTGACATGTTGCGTCAGGGAAGGCCGCTTTGTTTATTTTTTCCGTTTCAGGGGCTTTTTCTTCCGCACGCTGTACCCGAAGGTACCCAGCTTTTTGCCAAGGCTCAGGTACTCGCCGTGGCTGTACACAATGAGTTTTGCCTTGTCCAGGCAG
>CAVDVT010000075.1:0-6963 GCA_963612415.1 bacterium
GACGGAGACCGAGCGCGCCAGCCTGACGGAGGCCCTGCATACCCCCGGCGAAACGGAGCCCCAGGGCCTTGCCCTGCTGCGCCGGATGGCCGATGCGGCCCCCCGGCAGGTGCATGATCTGCCTGCGCTGGAAGCTCTGCTGGGGCGTCGGCTCCGCATCTCGCCCAGCCAGCTGGAAAAATATTATACCTGCCGCTATGGCTATTTCCTGCAATATGTTCTGGGGCTGAAGCCCCGCAGGCGGGCAGAACTCTCCGCAGACCAGAGCGGCACTTTGATGCACTGGGTGCTGCAGATGGCACTGGACCCCCACCCCGGCCCCGACAACCCCATGGCAGCCATGGAGCCCTTCCTGGAGCTGGACGATGCCGCCATGGCTTCGCTGGCTGCCCTGCTGGTGGAGGAGTATGCAAAGCGTTACCTGCCCGAAGATACGGCCCGCTTTGCCTACCTGCTCTCCCGCCTGAAAAAGAGCATGGCAAGCCTGCTGTGCTACCTGCGGGATGAGCAGCGGCAGTCCAGCTTCAGGCCGGTGGCCTGTGAGCTGAAGATCGGCCGGGGCGAGGATGCCGTGCCCGCTCAGGTGTATCACCTGTCAGACGGGCGCACCGTCCAGCTGGTGGGCACCGTAGACCGCGCCGACGAGTGGATCGAAGACGACGGCACCCGCTGGGTGCGGGTGGTGGACTATAAGACCGGCACCAAAAAACTGGACCTGAAAGAAGTTTACTGCGGGCTGGACTGCCAGATGCTGCTGTATCTGTTCAGCCTGACCCGGGACGCCAGCGGCCGCTTTACCGGGGCGGAACCGGCCGGTGTGCTGTACCTGCTGGCCGACCCTGCCCCTGAGATCACCACCCGGGAAAAGGCGGCCCGGAGCGTGGAATATAAGATCGACGGTCTGGTGCGGGACGAGCAGAAGGTGTTTGACGCTATGGATGCCGACGAGACAGGCAGATATCTGCCCTTTGGCTACCGCGACGGCAAGCCCAGCCCCTACCAGAAGGAGAAGCGGGCGGACAGTGCAAAACTGGACCGCATCCGGCTGCATCTGGATGATCTTGTCACCCGGATGGGGCAGCAGCTCTACGAGGGCAACATTGCCGCTGAGCCGCTGGTCACAGGGCGCAGCCCCTGCCAGTGGTGCGACTACGGCTTTGTCTGCTGCCATGAGAACGGCATTGGGGAGCGGGCGCTGGATGCCCCCGCAAAGCCCTTTGAAGCCCCTGAAGATGCAGAGAACGGAAAGGAGGAGCAGCCATGAGTGGACCCAAATGGACCCCGGCCCAGCAGGCCGCCATAGATGACCGGGGCGGTGCGCTGCTGGTAAGTGCGGCGGCGGGCAGCGGCAAAACGGCGGTGCTGACCGAGCGGGCCGTCCGGCTCATCACCGACCCGGAACACCCGGTGGATGCCGACCGGCTGCTCATCGTCACCTTCACCAATGCGGCGGCAGCAGAACTGAGGGCCCGCATCGGGCAGGCGCTGCTGAAACGCAGTCAGGCGGAACCCGGCAACGGTACGCTCCGCCGCCAGCGGATGCTGCTGCAGCGGGCCTCTATCTGCACCATCGACGCCTTTTGTCTGGACCTGCTCCGCAAGCACTTTCAGGCACTGGACATCCCGCCGGACTTTTCCCCCGCCGACCCCGGCAGTGTGGAGATCTTGCGGGCGTCTGCGCTGAGCGAGACACTGGAAAACGCCTACCGTGACCCGGACTTCTGCGCCTTTGCTGACCTGTACGGCAAGGGCCGTACCGACCGGGCGGCAGGTGAGACCATCCTCCATGTCTACGATTTCCTGCGCGCCCTGCCGGACTATGACAAAAAACTGGACGAGTTTCTGGCCCCGTGGCAGCAGGAAAACGGCTTTGACGCCACCTATTGGCATGACCTGCTGCTGGCCGAGGCTGCCCGCTGCGCCAACGCAGCAGGGGAATTGTTCCGGGCAGCACTGGCCGACAGCAAGGCCGACTGGGCCGGGATGCTGGCCGAAGCAGAAGGCAAGAAGAATGCGGCCAAGGCAGTGGCCGGCGTCAACGATAAATTTGCCGAGCCGCTGGAGCGGCTGGAACAGGCCGCGGCCCTGATGCAGGAACTGGAACAGCTGGCCAGAGCCGGGGAGTGGACGCCCCTGTATGACCGGCTGACCCCTTACGTTCTGGGCATGGAGGAAGCCCCCGGCCTGAAGGGGATGAAGAAACGCCTGACCGGCGAACACAAAAAGGCAGTCAAGACCCGGGCTGACGAGGGAACAGCCCTGTTCGGGCAGATCACAGAGCTGATCGCCTGCAGCGAGGAAGAAGCCGAAGCCGACCGCAGGGCAGCTGCCCCCCGTCTGCGGGCCCTGTTTGCGGCGGTGCGGGATTTTGATGCCCGCTTTGCAGCCAAAAAGCGGGATCGCAAGCTGCTGGAATTCAGTGACTTTGAACATCAGGCTCTGAAACTGCTGCGGCAGCCCGATGGCACCCCCACTGCCCTGTGCGGAGTCATCCGGCAGAATTATGCCGCCGTGATGGTGGATGAATATCAGGACACCAATGCCCTGCAGGATGCCCTTTACCACTGTCTTGCTGTGCCCGGCGGGGACGACCTGTTCCTTGTGGGCGACCTGAAACAGAGTATCTACCGCTTCCGGCAGGCCGACCCCAGCATCTTCCGGGAAAAGCTGGACAGCTGGCCCGCCCTGCCCGGCGGTGCGGCCCGCCCCCGCCCGGCAGAGGGGGAACGTGGCAGCAGCGCCATGCTGGCACTGGATGCAAACTTCCGGAGTGCCCCGCAGGTGGTGGAAGGCGTCAACTTCCTGTTTGAACAGCTCATGACGCCGGAACTGGGCGACACGGCCTACGGCGACGGTCAGCGGCTGGTCTGCGGCGCACCCGGGGAATATGAAGGCGGCGTGGAAGCGCATTTCCTGCCCGACGACAAAGCCGAAACGGACGCTGCGTGGATCGCCGGGCGCATTGAGGAACTGATTTCCTCCGGGGAACCGGTGCGGGACGGCAGTGCCGTCCGCCCGGTGCAGTATGAGGACTGCTGCATCCTGCTCTCGGCCCGGGTCAACTTCCCGGCCTATGTGGAAGCGCTGACGGCCCGGGGCATCCCGGTGTACGCCGACGCCCGGGAAAATCTGCTGGATGCCCCCCACATCCGGCCCCTCATCGCCCTGCTGCGGGTCATCGATAACCCGGCGCAGGACATCTATCTGGCGGCTGCCATGCTGGGCCCGCTGTTCGGCTTTACGGACGATGACCTTGTCCGCCTGCGAGCCAATGCAGAGGAGATCCAGAAAAAGCAGGAAGAACAGAAAGGCGAAGCGGGGAAGCACCAGCGCATCAGCCTGTACGGCGCCCTGCTGCTGACCCTGAACAGCGGGGAGGACAGCCCCTTCACAGAAAAGATCCGGGCTTTTTATGCCCGGCTCGCAGACCTGCGCCGGATGGCCCGGAGCGCCCCGGCCGAGCAGCTGCTGGAAGAAATCTTTGCATCCACGGGCTATCTGGCCGCGCTGGGCGTTATGGAAAATGGTGCCCGCCGCCGGGAGGATGCCCGCCGGTTTGCAGCTTTCTGTGCCAGTGCCGGTGCAGGCGGCATCTCGGCGCTGGTGCGGGCCATCGATGCGGCGGCGCTGGCGGGTTCCACCGGGCAGGACACCGTGCCCGGCGGCTCCCGCCCCGGGTGCGTGACCATTATGACCATCCACCGCTCCAAGGGGCTGCAGTTCCCGGTGGTGTTCGTGGCGGACACGGCCCGGCGGTTCAATGCTGCCGATACCCGCCAGCCCGTGCTGCTCCACCGGATGTACGGCGCGGGCCTGCGCCTGCGGCCGGAAGACGGCGAGGGTGCCTACAAAACAGCGGCCTATACGGCCCTTTCCAATGTCCACGCCGCCGAGATGCGCAGTGAGCAGATGCGTCTGCTCTATGTGGCGCTGACCCGGGCGCAGGACAAACTGATCCTGACCGTGCCGCTGGGCATGACGAGGACCGGCAACCCCTTTGCCCGGGCTGCGGCCTTCTTGGAAGCCGGGGCCGGGCAGACGCTCCATCGGCAGGCCGGCAGCTTTGCCGACTGGCTGCGGGCGGCACTGCTGGTCCACCCCAACGGAGGGCCGCTGCGGCGGTTGGCGGAGAATCTGGAACTGCCCTTTGCAGACACCGCAGGCACCATCACCCTGACGGTGCAGGAAAGCCTACCCGAAGGCGTGGAAGCCCCTGCGCCGGAGCCGGAGACCCGGCCCGCCGCACAGGCCGACCCGGCATTGACGGAAACGCTGCGGCAGGGCTTTGCGTGGCAGTATCCGGCGGCTGCCCTGGCGACAGTGCCTGCCAAGGTCAGCGTGACCGGCATCGTTCACAAGGCTGAGCAGACCACGCTGGAACGCCCGGCCTTCCTTGCAAAGGACGGCCTGACCGCCGCCGAGATGGGCACGGCCCTCCATGCGTTCCTAGAACACGCCGATTTCAGCGCGCTGGCGGCTGCCAGAGCGGCCGGGACGCTGGATGCCGCTATTCTGGCCGAACGCGACCGGCAGGTGGATGCCCGGCTGACGGCCCCGGAGATCGCGGACAAGCTGGACGCAGGCCGCATCCGCCGCTTTGTGGAGAGCGAAGCCTTTGCGCGCATCTGCGCGGCAGAGGAAGTGCTGCGGGAACTGGCCTTCATCACGGCCCTGCCTGCAGAACAGGTGCTGGCGGCTCAGGGCACAGCGGAGACCAACGGGGCGGTGACCGGCGAAAAGGTGCTGGTGCAGGGCATTGCAGACCTTGTGCTGGTGTTCCCGGATCACCTGGAACTGCTGGATTACAAGACCGACCGCCGCAAGACCGAGGAAGATTTTCTTGCTGCTTACCGTGCCCAGCTGGACCTGTATGCCTTTGCCATCGGCAAGCGCTTTGCCCCCAAACCGGTGACCTATAAGGGCATCTACTCGCTGGAGCTGGGGAAGCTGATAGAAGTAAAGTAATATTTTTCCCTGAAATCGCATAAAAGTGCTTGACAGGGCTTGCGGGCTGTGGTAAACTGTCTGGGTAAAGAAAGCAGCTACGGCCTGTGCCGCGCTCGCCTTGTGGGGTCAGAATCCCCGGGCTATACCCAAAAACAGTTTGGTTCTTCTGAACGAACTGCGCTTTTGTGTGAATCCTGCGCGGCTGTCCTGAAAATGGGCGGCCGCGTTTTCTATGCCAAATATTGCAACACTATGGAAAATTGTGTTTGGAGGTGCATTCATTATCGCTACCGCTGGAAAGTCGAAGGAACTGGAGATCAACGGCCAGATCCGTGATCGTGAGGTTCGCCTGATCGGTGCCGATGGCGAGCAGAAGGGCGTTGTGTCCATTCAGGTGGCCATGCGCGCTGCAGAAGATGCCGGGCTCGATCTGGTCAAGATCGCACCGCAGGCTGTCCCGCCTGTGTGCAAAGTGCTGGATTACGGCAAATACCGTTTTGAACAGCAGAAGAAGGAGAAGGAAGCCAAGAAGAACCAGAAAGTGGTCGAGGTCAAGGAGACCCGCCTTTCGCTCAATATTGACACCAACGACTTCAACACCAAGCTCAACCAGACCGCCAAGTTCCTGGCAGCTGGTCACAAGGTGAAGGCTTCGATCCGCTTCCGCGGCCGTGAGATGGCGCACAGCGCTCTGGGTGCTGACGTGCTGAAACGCTTTGCCGAGGCTCTGCCTCAGGCAAGCATGGATAAGCCGCCGGTGCTTGAGGGCCGCACGATGTCCATTCTGCTGATCCCGAAACCCAATAAGGACTAATTTTAGGAGGAAACTAAAATGGCTAAGATGAAACTGAAGACGCACTCCGGCGCTAAGAAGCGCTTTAAGCTGACCAAGAACGGCAAGATCAAGCGCGGCCACGCATTCCGCAGCCACATCCTGACCAAGAAGACCACCAAGCTGACCCGTGGCTACCGTCAGCCCAGCTACGTTGACAAGACCAACGCAGCTACCATCAAGAGCATGCTGCCCTACGCCTAAGAGCGAGCCGCAGGCACAAACATTCTACTGAGATAACTAAAGGAGATATAAAAAATGGCACGTATCAAGGGCGCAACCATGACTCACAAACGTCGTAAGAAGATGCTGAAGCTGGCTAAGGGCTTCTATGGCTGCAAGAGCAAGCACTTCAAGATGGCCAAGCAGCAGGTCATGAAGAGCGGCAACTACGCTCTGGCTGGCCGCCGCATGAAGAAGCGTCAGTTCCGCAACCTGTGGATCACCCGCATCAACAATGCAGTCCGTCCTCTGGGCATGAACTACTCCACCTTTATGGCTGGCCTGAAGAAGGCGGGCATCGAGCTGAACCGCAAGATGCTGAGCGAGATGGCCATCAACGATCCCCAGAGCTTTGCTGCTCTGGTCGAGACCGTGAAGAACGCCTGATAAAGACCTGATCCGAGACGCCCGCGCGTATACGCGGGCGTCCGTTTTGTATCCGGAGCTTTTCGCGGTGGGCAAATAAGAACTGGGGCCACGCCCTGCCGCGAGATTTCTTGTGTGGCAGACGCGGCCCTTTTTTGCATTTTTAAGAGGATAGTATGGAAAAAATAACCAGCCGGGAAAACGCAAAGATCAAATACGCCTGCCGCCTTGCATCCAGTGCGGCCTTCCGCCGCAGCGAGGGGCGCTTTCTGGCCGAGGGGCGCAAGCTGTGCCCGGAGCTGGCCCGGGGCGCAGAACTGGAAACGCTGTTCTGCACCGGAACAGCGCTGGAAAAATGCCCGGAATTGGAGCAGCTGCCCGGGGAACACTACCTTGTGGAAGACCATGTGGCCGACAAGCTGGCAGACGTGGGCACCCATCAGGGGGTGTTCGGGGTGTTCCGTACCCCGGTGCATACCCTGGACGAAGTAAAGGCCGGCGGGCGCTACCTCGCGCTGGAGCGGGTGCAGGACCCCGGCAACGTGGGCACCCTGCTGCGCTCGGCGGCGGCCTTCGGCTTCGACGGCGTGCTGCTG
>CAVDVT010000076.1:0-6931 GCA_963612415.1 bacterium
TCAGTACACAGTTGATCGAAGCGGGCGTTGACCTGAGCTTTGACTGTGTTATTCGCAGCATGGCGGGTCTTCCCAGTGTTGCGCAGGCTGCCGGGCGCTGCAACCGCAATGCTGAAGCCAGCTGCCGTAACGTATATCTCGTTCCCTGTTCTTCTGCAGAAGAACATCTGGAAAATCTTGCGGATCTCGATGAAGGCCGCCGGGCAACGGAACGGCTGCTCCATCAACTTCCGTCCGACGCGGATTTGCTGGATCCCACATCCATTCTCGCTTATTATAAGCTGTTTTACGCAGAAACTCATCAAAAAGACACCATGCTGGCTCCCATTCCTTCCGGTGACACTCTACTGGATCTTTTCAGTGAAAACAGCACCGGTGTTCGCAGCTTCACGGATACCCATCCCGCCGACCCTGCTCCATCCCGGCTGATCCTGCGGCAGGCCTTCGACACTGCCGAGTCCAACTTTCACGCTCTGGACAGTGATACCGTTTCTGTGATTGTGCCTTATCTGGCCGGGCGTGATCTGATCTCCCAGTTGTTAACAGCTTCCAAGCCTTCTGCTGAACTGCTACGCAATGCTCAGCATTACACGGTAGAACTTTATCAGAACGAGTTCCAGTGTCTTGACAAGGCAGGAGCGATCCTGCCCGTTGCAAATGGCTGCATCTACATTCTGCAGGAACATTTTTATGATCCTGTAAAAGGGATTCAGACAAAGCCTCTCGCACCAGAACTTTTCATCTTCTAATTTTTACAAAGGAGGAATTTATTTGCGCTATCAAAATTTTATCACCCTCCATTTGTTCGGACGCTATGCCCTGTTCAGCGATCCGATCACCCGTGTCGGGGGCGAAAAATGCAGTTATCCCGTTCCGACCTACCAGGCCTTAAAAGGAATCATGGAAAGCTGTTATTGGAAGCCCACTTTTCTTTGGGTCATCGATGATGTCCGCATCCTCAATCCAATTGAGACGCAATCCAAGGGGATCCGCCCTATTGGGTACAACGATGGTAAGAACGATTTGTCCATCTACACTTATCTGACAAATGTTTCATATCAGGTCCGGGCGCATTTTGAGTGGAATGAGCATCGCCCAGATCTTGCGCAAGACCGCAATGAAGATAAACACTATCAGATCGCCAAACGAATGCTGGAACGGGGTGGCCGCCGGGATATCTTTCTTGGAACACGGGAGTGCCAGGGCTATATCGAACCCTGTGAGTTTGGGGAAGGTCCTGGTGCCTACGATTCCACCCCTTCTATTCCATTAGGGCTGATGCTTCACGGCCTGACGTATGCAGATGAAAGCAATACCGGGACGATGCAGGAACGATTCTGGTATCCGACAATGGAACACGGGGTGATCCATTTCTGTCGTCCGGATGCCTGCCCCGTTGTCAGAGAGATCAAAAAGCAAAATGTCAAATCGTTCACACTGAGCGAAAATCTTCAGAGCTGTAACGACCTGTACAGAGAGGTGATGTCCGAATGAGTTGGCTTGAACGATGCTATCAGACTTATGAATACATCCGACAAACGGAACCTGACCTCATCGGGAAGCAATCCTCCCAAAAAGCACCCCTATTCCCTGTAGGTCACACCACACAACAGGCGAACATTCAGGTTGAATTGGATGAAAGCGGAAATTTTCTGGATGCTCGCCTTCTCCGGAAAGACGAATTTACCACGATCGTTCCCTGCACGGAAGAATCCGCTTCCCGCACTCACGTAAATCCTCATGCACTGGCAGACAAGCTCCAGTATGTTGCTTCCAATTATAAAGAATACGGCGGGCCGAAAAAACCAGGCTGGCCAGCTTATCACGATCAGCTTGTGTGCTGGTGTCAATCCCCATTTTCTCACCCTTATGTCTGCGCGGTTCTGGCGTACCTTGAAAAGGGAACGCTGATTCCTGACCTGATTCAAAAAGGACTTCTGTTCACAGATGAAACCGGAAAGCTCCCCACAAAATATACCGGACCGGAAGATTCTATTCCGCCGGTCATCAGTACGCTCCCCAGCAGCAAGGATCAAACCGAATCTTTTATCCGCTTCCGGGTTGGGACGGATGACCTCTGGACAGACCGTTCGATCCGGGACAGCTGGCTGAACTTCTATCAGACACAGCTGAAAAGCTCTGGTTACTGTACCGTTCTGGGTGAAAAGATCTCCCTGTCTTCTCTCAGCCCCAAAAAGATCCGTAATCCGGGCGACGGCGCCAAGCTCATTTCCAGCAATGACAGCGATGGTTTTACGTATCGCGGACGATTTTCCAATGCCGAACAGGCGTTGTCTATTGGTTACCGGACAACACAGGAAGCACACAATGCACTCCGTTGGCTGATCAGTAAGCAAGGCGTTCAATGCGGCAATGAAACGATCCTTGTTTGGGGCACCCGGAATGAACCTGTCCCAGATCTTGGCTCCGACAGTTATGATTTTGCCCAGACTCAATTCGATGATGATGACGATCTGGGAATCACCGAGATCGCACCAGCTCCCACGGCTTCAACACTGGAAGGTATTGCCAAGCAATTCATCCACGCTGTCCTCGGCTACCGAATGAAGCTGACCGATACTTCTCAGCTTTCCGTTATTATTCTGGATTCTGCAACCTCCGGGCGTCTTTCTGTCCGTTATTATCGTGAACTCAGCGGCTCACAATTACTGCAAAATATTGTAGACTGGCACGAAAATTTTGCCTGGCTTCTGGAATACCGTACCCGCCCGGAAGAAACAACTGCCGGAAAGAAACCAAAAACACAGCGCATTTCTTTTTGGGGCGCACCCGCTCCCATCGACATTGCGAAGGCCGCCTACGGAGAAAAAGCAGACCAACGCCTGATCCAGCAGACATTTGAGCGTCTTGTCCCCTGCATCACAGAACGAAAGCCATTGCCCTATGACCTTATTTCCCGTGTTATGCACCGCGCTTCCAATGCCGTTGCTCTAGAATCTTGGGAGGCCCGTAAGACTCGCAGCATTGCCTGTGCCCTGATTCGCGGATATTACAAACGCTCGAAAGGAGAACTTTATACGATGGAACTTGATACCAAAACGCGTGACCGCAGTTATATCTTTGGTCAGATCCTCGCCTGTGCCGAGCAGGTAGAACGTTATGCTCAGAACCTGACAAGTGATGACAAACGAACCACCAATGCGGAACGGATGCAGGTTGCTTTCGTGCAGCATCCTGCAAAAACTACGGTTCTGCTGCAAAACAAGCTCAGTCCCTATCTGAACCGAATCCGTTCCAAAAAAGGAAGCAGCCGCCGCTATCAGCAGATGTTAGATCTGATCGCAGAGCTGGGCACAGAGAATTTTACAGATAAACCTTTGAATGAGCTTTATCTTTTGGGCTATGCTACCCAGCTGCTTACATTCCGGCGTGAGAACGAAGCTTTGAAAGATACTGACGACGACACCGTTGAAAACAATTGATATCAGGAGGAATTTATTATGGCAGTTCTGAACCACAAAATCGACTTTGCACTTGTTCTTTCCGTCCGCCATGCAAACCCGAACGGTGATCCGCTGAACGGGAATCGCCCCCGCGAGACCTATGAAGGTTATGGAGAGATTTCGGATGTCTGTCTGAAGCGCAAGATCCGCAACCGTCTGATGGACTTGGGCGCTTCTGTTTTTGTTCAGTCCGATGACCGCAGCAATGATGGTTTTAGAAGCTTGAAGGAACGTGCCGACGCTGTTCCTGAATTGAAAAAAGAAAAGAATACCGCTGTTTACGCAAAAATCGCCTGCGAAAAATGGATCGATGTCCGCAGCTTTGGTCAGGTTTTTGCTTTTGGCGGAAAGAAGAAAAAGGACGATGGCGAATCTTCTGATGGCGTCTCTATTGGTGTCCGTGGTCCCGTTTCAATCCATCCTGCATTCAGTGTGACTCCCATTGATGTCACCAGTCTTCAAATCACGAAAAGTGTTAACGGCTTACCTGGCGAAAAGAAAGGCCCCGATACCATGGGCATGAAGCATCGCGTTGATTTTGGTGTTTATACGACCTTTGGCAGCATCAACTGCCAGCTTGCAGAAAAGACCGGTTTCACCGCTGATGATGCAGACCTCATCAAGCAAGCATTGCGGACGCTTTTTGAAAACGATTCTTCTTCCGCACGGCCCGATGGCAGCATGGAAGTCATCCGCCTTTACTGGTGGGAACACAACTGCAAGAGCGGCCAGTACTCGTCTGCAAAAGTACATCGCTGCCTGCATGTCTGCCCGCTGTGTGATACCCCGCACACCATCAATGACTATGAGATCACCTGTGATTCTCTGGACGGTCTCACGCCGGAAGTTTATGATGAATACTGATGAATATCTGCAAATGTCTGGTATCCAACACTTTGCTTTTTGCCGCAGACAATGGGCTCTGGCTTATTTGGAGCAGCAATGGTCTGAGAACCTGCGCACAGCCGAGGGGCGGCTGGATCACAAACGCTGCCACGATACCAAACAGACCGAGCATCGCGGGGATCTGATGATCGTCCGCGGAATGAAGGTGGTCAGCCATCGGCTGCGTCTCTGCGGTGACTGCGATGTTGTGGAGTTCCGTGCTGACCCGGATGGTATCCCGCTCCAGCACACCGAGGGGCGTTGGAGACCCATGCCGGTGGAATACAAACACGGCCGCGCCAAAGAAAACGACGCCGACCGGCTTCAGCTCTGCGCCCAGGCCATGGCACTGGAAGAAATGCTGGTGTGCGAGATCCCGCAGGCTGCGCTCTTTTACAAGGAGACGCAGCGGCGGGAGCTTGTGCCCCTGACCGAGGAACTGCGTCAGAAAACGCAGGCCATGGCCGACGAGATGAACCAGTATTTTGCCCGGGGATATACCCCAAAGGTCAAGCCCGGCACCTTCTGCAACGCCTGCTCCCTGAAAGAACTCTGCCTGCCGGCGCTCTACCAACGGGCAGATCCCAAGGCTTACCTGCGGGCACATCTGGATGAAGTGCAGACGGAGGAAACGCCATGAGACAGTTTTTGAATACGCTCTACATTTCCAGCGAGGATGCTTACCTGTCTCTGGATGGCGAAAATGTCGTTGTCAGCTGCCAGAAAACCGAGATCGGGCGGGTACCGCTCCACACGCTGGAAGGCATCGTCAGTTTCAGCCGCTCCGGCGCCACCCCCGCCCTGATGGGAAAATGCGCCAGCATGGGCATCGACCTGAGCTTTTTCAACCCCTATGGAAAGTTTCTAGCCCGCACTGTTGGGGAAGAACGCGGAAATGTACTGCTTCGGCAGACTCAGTACCGCATTGCAGACAGCGAACTGCAAAGCTGCCGGTATGCCCGCAGCTTTATCCTGGGCAAGGTCTACAACGCCCGCTGGGTCCTGGAGCGTGCCACCCGCGACCATCCCCAGCGCGTCCCGGTGGAACAGCTCAAGCAGGTCAGCACCCAGCTGGCCGCCGCCCTGCCGCTAATCGAGACCTGCGAAGATCTGGATCAGCTGCGCGGCCTTGAGGGCGAGGCAGCACAGCGTTACTTCGACTGCTTCAACACACTGATCTTACAGCAGCAAGAAGATTTCGTGTTCGCTTCGCGCAACCGCCGACCTCCCACAGACAACGTGAACGCTCTGCTGTCCTTCGCCTACTCCCTGCTGGCCCGGGACTGTGCGTCTGCGCTGGAAAGTGTTGGCCTTGACCCCTATGTGGGTTTCCTGCACCGTGCCCGACCCGGACGCCGCAGTCTGGCGCTGGATCTTATGGAAGAACTCCGGGCCGTCTACGCAGACCGGTTCGTGCTTTCCTGCATCAACCAGAAGCTCCTGACCGCCAAGCACTTCCAAAAGCAGGAAAACGGTGCAGTCCTTCTGACCGACGAGGGACGCAAAGCTTTTCTGAAAGCATGGCAGAGCAAGAAGCAGGAACAGATCACTCACCCATTTTTGAAGGAGAAGCTGCCGTGGGGACTTGTTCCCTACGTGCAGGCTCTGCTTCTGGCCCGCACCCTGCGCGGCGATCTGGAACTTTACCCACCTTTTTTCTGGAAGTGAGGAAACGCGATGTTGGTATTGATCACCTACGATGTCAACACCGAGACTTCGGCCGGACGCAGACGCCTGCGCAAGGTTGCCAAAAAGTGCGTAGACCACGGACAGCGTGTGCAAAATTCTGTCTTCGAGTGCCTGCTGAATGCCGCCCAGTTCGCAGTTTTGAAGGCCGAACTGAGTGCCCTCATCGACCCGGAGCTGGACAGCCTGCGGTTCTACCAGCTTGGCAATAACTACCAGACAAAAGTTGAGCATCTTGGCGTCCACCCCCTCTTTGAGCAGGGTGATGTCATGATTTTCTGAACCTTCCCCTTCCGGTGCGAACCCCAAACGCTCATGCTGCGCCCGGCTCCTTCGCACCAGAAATCGCGGCCGTTCTGCACAGTTTTTCAGACAGTTTCCATCTTTTGGATGTTTTTTCTTTGCAAACTGTGCAGAATGGTTTATAATAAGACAAAAGCAGTGAGGTTTCTCTCTGTTTTTGCTGTCGCCCTCCATGCGGAGGGCGTGGATAGAAATCTTCCGTTGAAGATTATGCGAGCATGATTGCAGACGTCGCCCTCCATGCGGAGGGCGTGGATAGAAATGTGATTGTGTGGGATAGCGCAGATAGAGTGCTGAGTCGCCCTCCATGCGGAGGGCGTGGATAGAAATGTGCTGGCGCAGGACGACGCCCTCGGCATCTACAGTCGCCCTCCATGCGGAGGGCGTGGATAGAAATTCCTTACTAACTAACTTATTTTCGGGGTCGTCGAGTCGCCCTCCATGCGGAGGGCGTGGATAGAAATCGATTTCTTCCTTGGCTGCGTCCGGGTCGAAGTCGTCGCCCTCCATGCGGAGGGCGTGGATAGAAATGCCATTATTTCTTTCCTCCCTTGGTGGCCCGGCTGGTCGCCCTCCATGCGGAGGGCGTGGAT
>CAVDVT010000077.1:0-6829 GCA_963612415.1 bacterium
GAAGAATCCCGACATCCGAATTTTATGTTTCCGGCTGAAAACCAGCCCGCACCGTCACATTTTCAAAGCTGACGTTCTGACAGTGCTGCATCTGAATGTTCTGGGCAGGGCCGTTGTTGTCCTCTAAAATCACATCCTTGAACCGGATATTTTTCACTTCGTACCCCGGCACATCAAAGCCGCACAGCTCAATGGCCGGGCAAACGTGCCATACGTGGTCGTGGTCGATGTATCGGCCCAGCAGGGTGACCCGCTCATAGCGGAAGTTTTCCAGCACGGGCGGTACATCAGAACCAATGCCGTCATCGTTGTAACCCACCGAATGCACCATCACATGGGAAAGGGCACAGTCACGTACTTCCACATCCCGGACATAACCGCCGCGCTTTTTGGTGGCCTTGATCTCCAGTCCGGAGGTGGACACGGCCATATCACAGTCCCAGATCTTTACATCCTCCACGCCGCCGCTCATCTCGCTGCCGATGCAGATGCCGTGGCCGAACCCGCTATGGCAGTCGAACACCCGGATGTGCTTCGTCGGGCGGTTGATGGTGTTGCCCTCCGGGTTCTTGCCGGATTTGATGGCTACCGCATCGTCCCCGGTGCAGAACTCACAGGCGAAGATCGTACAGTTGGTGGAGGAATCCGGGTCCCAGCCGTCGCCGTTCCACACACCGTCCGACTTGATCGTGCAGTGGTCAGTCACAATTTGATCAGAGTAGATCATGTGCAGGTTCCAGCTGGCTCCGTTGGCAAAGGTCAGCCCCTGCATCCAGATGTTCCGGCAGTTGCTCATGTTGACAAGCCGCGGACGGACACGGCCCGGAATGGTATCGGCGTTTTCGCAGGTGGACACCAGTTCGGCGTTCTGGGCGAGATACTCTTTCAGCCGCTCCCGTTCGCTTTCGATGATGCGGCTGGCCAGCAGTTTGCCGCCGGATGCAATGGTGCCCTTGCCGCGCAGGATGACGTTTTCGCAGTTCGGCTCGGAGGTGTGATCGAGCGTGCCGAGGTTCAGCAGGCTGCTGTAACACTCCATTTCTGTGCCCTCAAAGCGGCTGTGGATGCGTGGCAGATAATCTTCCGGCTCAGCGGTGCCCTGCAGAACAGCCCCTTCGTCCAGATACAATTCCATGTTACTGTGGAGCCGCAAAGCACCGGTCAGGTACACGCCAGCAGGGAGGTAGACGCACTCGTTTTCCTTGCAGTCATCCATCGCTTTTTGCAGGGCGGCGGTGTTCATGGTCTTGCCATCGCCCACAGTAAAATAGGGCGCGGCGGTCACATCCAATTTCTGCTTGGTGGGGGTGGTGCGGACGGTCAGTTCCCCGATGCCGCCGCCTCTCCACTGGACGAACAGGGTGTATTCTGTTTCCGGGTGGAGATGTTCCAGCGAAAAATGGGTTTTGGTGGTCGTATCAGCCGCAGTGTCGTTCAATAAAACGGTGTAAGTTTCTACGGCTTTCGCCGCAGTGGGTTTGTCCCAGAACAGGGTGATGGTGGTATCGGTACAACAGGCAGTCAGGCTGCTTTGAGAAAAATAGTGTTCCAACATAAAGGCTCCTTCATTTTGAGTACTTCTAAATGTATTCTATCTTTGATTTGGCAGAAAGTACATATAAATTATTTCAGAAGATATTAAGAACTGTAGAATACAACGGGGCAAACCCTTGACGAAATCCGTTTCATTTTGGTATTCTCAAAACAGGTAAATGGAAAATGGGAGGATATTGTCGTGTACACCGTATTACTTGTAGATGACGAGGAGAAAATTCTAGAAGTGATGAAAGTCCGTATCGGCTGGCAGGAACTTGGTGTGGACAAGCTCCTAACGGCATCGGATGGGCAGGCGGCATTGGAATATTTTGAGCAGCAGCGCATCGACCTGCTGGTGACGGATATTCGGATGCCCCGCATGGATGGCTTGGAACTGATCGAGAAAGTTCGCAGTCTGTACCCGGATACACACTGTATTCTGCTGACTGCTTACGGCGAGTTCGAGTATGCCCGCCGTGCCATCCAGCTTGGCGTTGAAAACTATCTGCTCAAGCCGGTCGCCGATGTGGAAATGGAGCAGACTATTCAGAAAGCGTTGGATAATATCTACAACCGCCGCAAGAACAGCCGGGATCTTCTGAGGGAGAACACGCTGAACCGGTGGGCATCCGGTTCCATTGGCAGCGAGGAATTGAGCGAACGTGCTGCTGTGCTGGGCATCAATCTGTACCAGCCGGAGTATTGCGTGGTCTGTGCCGTGCGGCGCGGAAAGTCCTCACTTGCCGCATTCCGGGCTTCCTGTCTGGAACTGTTGGCGCAGAAATACGAAGTGAATGGCTTCTGGGATGAAAAAGGCCGCTGGGTCATGATCCTCGGCGGGCGTGACCTTTCCAGAGAGAATGTTTCGGCAGAGATTTCCCACGCAGCGCAGGAGAGCAATGCGGTGGATGCTGTCCGCGTTGCCATTGGCACCTCGGTCAAAGAGACCGATCTGCTCCACATGAGCTACCTGAACGCCTGCGATACCATCGACATGAACGACCTCTCGGACAGTCCGGTTCTGCTGAAAGAAGAAACCGACACCCTTGGCATTGATGCCGATTTGCTGGCAGAAGAAGTGCGAATCCTGTATTATCTGCCAGATCAAAGCATCCGGGATACCGGTTATCGTCATCTTGCCACAAAGCTGTACCAGCAGGACGGAAAGGATGCGCCGCTGAAATCGCTTTCACGACTGCACAAGGGCTGTCTGCGTGTTCTGATGAGTGAATTTCCGGCACAGGAGAATTTACGGGAAGTGCTGCGCGTTCCCTCATGGACGCCGGAAAAACAGCACTCGGAAAGCGACTTTGCCGGTGCTGCGGAAGAAATGCTCGTGACCGGGCGGCAGGCGTTTATGAAGTGCCTTGCCGAACTCAGCCCCATCGTTCAGGTCGCCCTGCGCTATGTACATGACAGCGTGATGGAGGGCGCAGGCATTTCTATCAAGGATTTCTGCGCCAAAAACGGCATGAACCCTGCTTATCTCGGCCACCTTTTCAAAAAGGAGACGGGAACATTCTTTAACGATTACCTGATGCAGTGCCGCATCAAC
This sequence comes from bacterium, assembly GCA_963612415.1. Classification (GTDB taxonomy): domain Bacteria; phylum Bacillota; class Clostridia; order Oscillospirales; family Ruminococcaceae; genus Faecalibacterium. The sequence goes on from CAVDVT010000077.1 coordinate 3,092, forward strand.
CAGTCCATCATCCTGCTGCGCAACCCCAACCGGAAGATCAAGGACATCGCAGAGGAAGTCGGCTTTGCTTCAGCAAGCTACTATGTGAAGTGTTTCCGCGAGAACAAGGGCATTTCGCCCTCCCGGTATCGGATGGGACTGCACATGAACGAGGGGTAAGGCTGGATGGATAAGACAACGAAGCCGATCCGTCGGCGTTGGAATATCTTTTTGCTGATCGGAGTATTCTACTGGGCTATTCTGATCCTGACAAGCGTTTTTGTCTGCTCCCTTTCTTATGAGCAGAAAAAGTCTGAAATTCTGGCAGATGTCAACATCCGCCTCACACAGGTCGGCAATGCGTACCAGAACCTGACAGAACAGTTCTGGGTGTCGTATCTTCCGATTTTTGAGAACCGGACAACTTCCTATCTCTTGCTGCGCGATTATTTCATTGTTCCGGATGAAGATGGCTTGACCCCGGTGGAACGGCACGACATTTCCAATGTGCTGGCACAGATCGCCGTGCGTGATGACCGCATCCAATGGATCGCAGTCTATTCACCAGTGCGCAAGGTCAATTACATCTATTATGCTGCATCCCAAACCGGAACCGGGGTAGGCACCATGGAAGTTCTGCCCGATGATTTCCCTTACATGGAGCAAATGCAGCAGAAAAGTAACCTGATGGAGATTTACGGGGAAATCGAGAGCGAAAAGTCGCAGCTCCGAAATACGATCGCAGTGGCTGGCGGTACACCTGCGCTTACAAAGGGCGTTCTCCTGTTTGGCTATGAGATCAGCCAGATCCAGCAGTTTGCAGAAGAAAATCTGCCGCTGGACAGTCTGCAATTTGAGATCATCAGCAACGAAGGGCGGCTTCTGTACAATTCCGGCGAAGAACACATCGAACCCTCCGAGGAAATATTTCAGACGGGCAGCGGCGTATTCCAGACCGACAGCGGAAAATGGTATGCAATGGTCGATCCGTATACCACACGCGGAGGCACTGTTTACTACACGATCGACTGGAAAGAACTGTTCCTGAAGTCCAATGCCAATACACCGCAGCTGCTGATCGTGATTTTTCTGCTTTCTGCGCTGAGTGTGGTGGTGCTTTGTCTGGTTATGCGGACGATTCACCGCGAGGTACGCCGCATTCAGGACGGACTGGACGCACTGGGCCAGAACCAGTTGGACTACCGTATCGGCGGAAACTTCTATCAGGCTGCATTTGCCGATATTGCCCATTCTATCAACCGAATGGCGGAAAGCCTGAAAGAGAACATCGACAAAGCATATTACTACCAGCTCAAGCACAAAGAAGCGGAAATGCAGGAACTTCAGGCGAAGTTTAACCCGCACTTTCTGTATAATTCGCTGGACGTGTTCCGTGCCCGCTGCTATGAAAATGGCGATGATGAAACGGCAGAACTGATCGCGCAGACAGCTTCCGTTTTCCGGGGCTTCATCGGCGCACAGACCTTTATCCCGTTGCAGCAGGAGTTGGCGTTCAGTCAGCGGTATCTTGCGGTCTACCGTGCGCGGCACAATGATGCCATGCAGATCTTGTACGATATTGACAAGGAAGTTCTGCAATACGGCATCATCCGCAATGTGCTGCAACCACTGATTGAGAACTACTTTGCCCACGGCTTTGACCCATCCCGGCAAGACAATATCCTGCAATTCCGCGGCTATATCCGGGACGAGGACACTTACGTCCTGACCGTTGAGGACAACGGCTTCGGCATGGAAGAAGATGCTTTGCAGGCATTGAACGCCCACTTGCAGGAGCCGATCGCCACCGAGCAGGAAAGCTATGGGCTGAAGAATCTGCATCAGCGTATCCAGTTGTACTACGGCCCGAAGTGTGGTCTGGTGATACGGAAGAATCCGACCGGCGGCTTGATCGCTGAACTATGTGTTCTGCGGAAGAAACCGGAAGAAGATACCGAATAAACCAAAATGGAGCTGTACGGATGAGCAAAAACCGTACAGCTCCATTTTGTTCGTTAGGAGAAGAAGGAGAAAAATGAAATAAGCAGGTCAGTGGTGCTTTTAAGATGCAAGTACCGATTGCAGTTCGGTACACATCAGCAGGAACGCTCCAACACCGTGCAGATCGTTGGTGGAGCAGGGGCGGCCGCAGTAGAAGTCATAACTGCCAACGCCCGTTCCAACACAGACATTGCCTATCAGCAAATCGTTGCCTTCCCAGTTCAGCGAACGGATCACGCCTTCGTAACCTTTTTTGGCGGCATCCAGTACGCTTTCGGGAAGGATCTTCTGCCGCACTGCCTTGCTGAGTGCGGCAACAAACAGACAGGTGCAGGAATTTTCCGGCCAGTTGTCCGGGCGGTCAGCCTTGTCCACCACCTGATACCACCGTCCATCTTCGGACTGGTATTTCAGCAGGGCGGTCAGCAGGTCTTTGACCAGCGCACGAAGTTCTTCATAGTGCGCATCTTCCGGATTCATCTGATCCAGAACATCCATCACAGCTACCGGCACCCAGCCAAGGCTGCGGCCCCAGTATTCCGGCGCAAGACCCGTTTCGGGGTCACACCAGTCTGCCGTTTTGGTTTCATCCCATGCGTGACGCCACAGCCCGGTTTCCGGGATGCGGGTATGGTCGCGCATCAGGAAGATCTCTTTTATCATAAAGTCCAGCCACTCCGGGTGGTTGAACTTTTGAGCATACTCTGCGGCGAATGGTCCGGCCATGTACAGGCCGTCCAGCCACATCTGCCCGGTCAGACTGACCTTGTGATACAGTCCGCCGCATTTGCACAGCGGAACATCCGGCAGCTGCGCGGCCACGAACTCAATACACTTGCGGTATTTTTCATCGCCGGTTTTCTCAAGCAGCGGAAACAGCAGGATGCCGGGCTGGATGTCATCCAGATCACCGTGCTTGTAATCGTTTTTGATACGGCCATCTTCGGTGAACACCGAATCGATCCAATCCTTCATATAAGAAAAATAGACTTCGTTGCCGCAGAGCTGGTAAGTTTTGTAGACACCGGAGAGGAACACGCCCTGATGGTAGTGGAAGTGTCCTTTCGGCGGAAGGTCGGCGGCAGCGTAGCGGCGCATCATGGTATCACACGCGCTTTGTGCATAGCCCAGCGATGTGTCCGGGCGAACGGTCGCGTCACTCATAATGGGGTTTCCTCCTCCTGTACATTATAAGGAATAAGGTGCTGATCCTGCATAGGAGCCTCCTGCGTTTTTTGTTGAAAAGCGTGGGGGAATTGTGGAAGAATCAGTGCTTTCCCCTTCATTGTAACGGGCCGGAGCGGAAATGTAAATTGCAAAAATTATAGCTTGTATCACAATTTTCAGTTACAAAAAATGCACCATCATCGCCAATTTACACAACAAATTTTATTTACAGAATCAAAAATTTTTGTTATATACAGCGGCGGCGGAAACCGGTATACTCAGGTCAAAGAGAGCTGTTCATACACGGTTCACAAACCAGAAAAGGAGTTGACGTATTTATGCCCAGCAAAGCCGCCGCTGGAAAACTGCTGGAAACACCCGGTTCGCGTCAGAAGCGAATTGAGAGTATCAAGCTGTTCCTGTTCATCGTCCCTTGCCTCGCACTCGTGTTCGTATTCCATTATATGCCCCTGTGGGGCTGGGTCTACGCGTTCTTCCAGTATAAGCCGGGTATGGCACTGGCAAACTGCAAGTTCGTGGGCTTCCAGAACTTCACCAACCTGTTCGGCAATCCGGTCATGCGCCAGAACC
>CAVDVT010000078.1:0-6768 GCA_963612415.1 bacterium
TTCCTACGGGAAGCTTACCTGAACGGCTCCTACCCGGAGTGGCGGCTGTTTCTTCTGCTTGCCACCGGCCTTCCGGGAATGGCCCTTGGCTTTTTCACAGTCCGGGCTTTTTATACCCAGATCCAGCCCCAGTACCGCCGGGCCAGGCTGTTCACGCTGATCGGCGGAGTGATCTATATCACCTCTGCCGGAGCAGTACATTTTATGATCGGCAGCTTTGCCGACTGGACCAGTACCCTTTCGCCCCTGCTGGGCCGCGCGGAAACGGCGGCGCTCATCGCCCGGAAATACGCCTACATCGCCCCGGCCGCCCTGCTTGCCTATATTGGCATGATCCTGCTCGCCTTTACCAGTGTGTGGGCCCTGCTGACCCAAAAGACCATCCTGCCGCGGAAGATGTTCGTTTTCCACATCCTGCTCTGGCAGATTATTTTTGTTCTGATCCCGGATCTCCGTCAGGCAATGGGTGCCGGGGTCTCCACCTGGGATTTCGTGCTGAGTCAGGGCTCCGGCAACGCCGCCCTGCTCATCTGGATGACTGCCAACGCCATCTGGGCAGGACACCAGTCAACGAAAGTGAGGAAAATATCATGAAGCACGCCTACTCTGTTTCTCAGTATGCAAAGCCATGTGAACAATACTGCCGGGAACAATTTCCAACGGAAGCGGAGGACATCTTCCGGAAAGCAGATACTTTTTACCGGGAATTCGAGAAGGAGATGCCCGATCTGGGTCAGAACATGATGGCCCAGAATATGCTGGACTGGTTCACCATTCTTGCCTTCTACGAAGCCAGTGACCACCGTCTGGATGGCGAAACCCTGCTGGCCATCAAACGCCGCGCTGTGGAAAAGATGAAATTTCTCCGGTACTTTATAAACGGGAACCGCCAGCAGTGGCCTTACAGGCTTTTTGAAAAGATCTACAAAAACTTCAACCGGATGCAGCAGGAACATCAGGCCAGAGGCGAATGGATGGACAGCTGGAGAGTAGAGATCAACCCGGATCACCGCACCGAGGGTTTCTGCTTTCATCTTGTCGGTTGCCCCATTGCAAAACATGCAAAAGCACACGGATACGACGAACTTCTGCCCTATCTCTGCCGCACAGATCATTTTCTGGCAGAGGTCATGCACGCCCGCCTGATCCGTACCCAGACGGAAGCACTGGGCGGCACCTGCTGCGATTACTGGTATGTCGGAGACGAAAGCCCTGTTCTGGAACACTATAAAGATCTGGAACAGATTTGATGCAAACAAAACCTGCCCCCGAGCAAACGCTCAGGGGCAGGTTTTGTTTCTGTTACAGCTCTCCACGGCCGGAAAGGGCACGGTAGAGGGTCGTTTCATCGGTATACTCCAGGCTGGCACCCACGGGCAGACCATAGGCCAGACGGGTGGTCTTGATGCCCAGCGGTTTGATGAGCTTTGCCAGGTACATGGCCGTTGCTTCGCCTTCCACGGTGGGGTTCATGGCCATGATGACCTCTTTCACCTCACCATCGCCCAGCCGGGCCAGCAGTTCCTTCACGGTCAGCTGTTCGGCGCCAATGCCATCCATGGGGCTGATCAGACCATGCAGGACATGGTACATCCCGTGGTACTCCCGGGTGCGCTCAAAAGCCTGTACATCGCGGGGCGTTTCCACCACGCAGATGATGGAACGATCCCGCTTGGCACTGGAACAGATGGGGCAGAGTTCAGCTTCCGTATAGTTCTGGCAGATGCGGCAGCGGTGGAGCTTGGTGTGGGCATTCTGGATAGCACCCGCCAGCGCGGCGGCATCCTGATCCGACATGCTCAGTACCTGATAGGCCATCCGGGTGGCCCCCTTCCGGCCAATGCCCGGGAACTTGCTGAATTCCTCGATCAGCTTTTCCAGCGGGGCTGCATTGTAACCCATGGCGCTCCCTCCGTCCGGATCAGAGGCCCGGGATGTTCAGGCCGCCGGTCAGCTTGCCCATCTCGGCTTCGGCCGTCTCGTCCACCTGCTTGACGGTGGCGTTGATGGCAGCTGCCACCAGATCTTCCAGCATCTCGATGTCGTCCGGATCTACGGCCTCAGGCTTGATGGAAATGCTCAGCACTTCGTGCTTGCCGTTCATCTTCACGGTGACCATTTCACCGGAAGCGCTGCCGGTGTACTCGGCAGCTTCCAGCTCGGCCTGCTTGGCCTTCATGTCATCCTGCATCTTCTGTGCCTGACGCATCAGGGCGTTCATATCGGGGCGGCCAAAACCTGCGGGCATTCTTGCTTTCATAGTTGTTTCTCCTTATTTCTTCTTTCTGGTACTATCCTCGATCGACACCTCAAGCCCCAGCTGTTCCAGCTTGTGGAGCGATTCTTCGGCGTTGGTCGAAACACGACTTGCAGTCTTGGGTTCATAGGGGCCAATGGGCACTGCCACACCGGACACCTGTGCGATCAGCTTTTTGATCAGCCGCTGGCTGTCCTTGTTGGCCCGGATAAAATCACGGAAGGTCTTTCCCCCGTCGATCAGCACCCGGGTACCGTCAAAGTATCCCTTCGACTTTTTCAGGTAGGTGTAAAGCATCGGGTCCTGCTCCTGCAGCAGATGTACCACTTCAGCCCACTGCGGGAAGGGGTTCACCCCGGCCGCTGCCACTTTGCGGGGCTTGGCAAGGGTGGGGTCTGCCGTGTATTCCGGCTTCGGTTCCGGCTGGGGAGCCGCTGCTTCCGGCACAGGTTCTGCCGGGATCTCCCGTTTGGGCGGGACAGCCTGAGCAGGTTCCTCCCAGGGTGGGGCCATGTCGGCAGACACCGGCGGCTCCTCGGGCAGGGGCGGAACATCTTCTTCTGTGGGAGCCGCTGCTGCCGGTCGTTCCGCCTTGGGCGGTTCCGCTTTCGGCACTTCCTGCGGAGCGGGCTGCACCACAGGAGCAGGCTCCTGTACCGGCGAAACCGCTTCCTGCGCAGGCTGAACCGGAATGGCCGGCGGCGTGACCGGCGCGCTCACAAAGGGCTGCACCGGGGCCGACGCAAAAGGCTTTGGTGCCTCTGGCTGTGCTGCCGCCGGACGGGCAGCGGCCGCAGGCACTGCGGCCTGCACCGTCATCTGCTGGGGCGGCTCCGAGAGGCTGAACAGGGCCAGTTCCAGCTCAATGCGCTGGTCGCTGCCCCGGGTCATGTGTTCCAGCGCATTGCCCAGCGCCCGGATGACCCGGATGGCTTCCTTCTGGCCCAGCTGAGGCCCCTTTTCCAGATAGAGTGCTTCTTCCTCCGGGGACACGCCCGAGAGCAGCGCCTGCCCGCCGGGCAGGGCCGCCAGCATCAGCGCACGGTAATGGGCGATAAGTTCTTCGGTCAGGCGCTTCACATCCACCGACTGCTGGCGCAGTTGAGCCAGCTGGGCCAGTGCCGCCGCCCCATCCTGCGCTTCCAGCGCGTCCGAAATGTGGAACAGATAGCTGCGGTCGGTCACACCGGCCATCCGGCGCACCACATCGGCGTCGATCTTCGCCGTCACGCCCGCGCAGGTGTCCAGAATGGACAGCGCGTCGCGCATGGCACCGTCGGCCAGGCGGGAGATCAGCTCCGCGCCTGCATGATCCAGCTCCAGTCCTTCTTCCCCGGCGATATACTCCACCCGCCGGGCAATGTCCTCGGGGCCAATGCGGGTAAAATCGTACCGCTGGCAGCGCGAGAGGATGGTGGCGGGAACTTTCTGGATCTCCGTGGTCGCCAGGATAAAGATGACGTGGGCAGGCGGTTCCTCCAGCGTTTTCAGCAGCGCATTGAAGGCCGCTGTGGACAGCATGTGGACCTCGTCGATGATATATACCTTATATTTGCAGGCACTGGGGGTGTAGGCCGTTTCGTCGCGCAGGTCGCGGATATCATCCACGCCGTTGTTGGACGCCGCGTCCATCTCCACCACATCCAGAATGCTGCCGTTGTCGATGCCGCGGCAGATCTCGCACTCGCCGCAGGGGTCGCCGTTCTGGGGATGCAGGCAGTTGACCGCCTTGGCAAAGATCTTGGCACAGGTGGTCTTGCCGGTGCCGCGCACACCGGTAAACAGATAGGCATGGCCCACCCGTCCGGTGGCGATCTGGTTGCGCAGCGCCGTCACGATGCCGCGCTGGGCCACAACATCTTCAAACCGCTGGGGTCTCCACTTGCGGTATAAGGCACGATACATCCGCTTCTCCCCTTTCAACAAAAAAGTCGGGCAGCGCTGACGGGGTTTGACCCCCGCCTTGCGTAACTCGGCATACGGATGCAGGCTGACTGAAACGCACGGGGCACACCGCTTAAGGCTGCTTGGTTCCCCACCTGACCTGGTTCACAGCGGCCCCATCGTACAGGGCCCGCATCCGTATGCCGAACCACGCAGCAGGCGCTGTCCGACATGGCACAATTTGTGCTTGATTATTATAGCATACTTTGGGCAGGAACGCAAGTAGAAGCAATAAAAGCCCCGGGGCACAGCAGGGACCTGCACCCCGGGGCTTCTCCTTCATTCTTCCTTTGCACAAAGCGTCCCGATGCTCTGTGCCAGCTTGCTGTAATCCAGCGGTTTCAGGAAGATCTCATCGATCAGTCCTTCCTGCTGCATCTGGATGGCATCCCGCTCCACCAAGCCCGTCATCAGGATGGTGGCAAGATGCGGGTTTTCGCTGCGCATCCGCTGGATCAGGGCAGTGCTCTTGTATTTGGGCATGGTCCCGTCAACCAGAGCCAGCTGCCAGCGGGCCGGTGTTTTCAGAAATGCTTCCAGTGCCGCCTCCGCATCGGTGAACATTTCCACCTGATAGCCGCTGCGGGTCAGGCGGCGTTCGAGATACCGTGCCACCCGCTCCTCGTCATCCACCAGCAGGATATTCTGCCGGGTTCCCTCTGCAGCCGGAAGGCCAGCCGGTTCCGCCGGGTGCGGGGCCATGGCCTGGGCCGTGGTGGGCAGGTAGACCAGGAACTCGCTGCCCCTGCCCACGGTGCTTTTTGCCTCAATGAAGCCGCCGTGGCTGATGAGGATGTTCTGCACCACCGACAGGCCAAGGCCGGTTCCCTCCCCCGCTGCCTTGGTGGTAAAAAACGTATCAAAAATATGAGCCAGCGTTTCAGGGGTCATGCCGCAGCCGGTATCTGCCACACGCACCCGCACAAAACCGGACGCTGCCGTAGGGTGGAAATTTTCCGGCAGGGCATCCTCCTCAATTTTTTCCGCCTGCACCGTCAGCACGCCGCCGTTTCCCTCCATGGCCTGCACGGCATTGGAGCAGAGGTTCAGCAGCACCTGATGCAGCTGGGTGGCACTGCCAAAAACATTGACATGGATATCCTTGAAATCCTTTTCCAGCCGGATGTTTGCGGGCAGGATCATGGACACCATCTTGGTGGCATCCTGAAGCACCGCTTCCAGATTCACCGGGCCGTAGGCGGTGGAATCGGTCTCGCGGCGGCTGAAGGGCAGCAGCTGCTCCACGATCTCCTTGGCGCGGGTCCCGGCCTCGTAGATCTCGCCCATGTCGTCGTAGTATTCACTTTCCGGCCCCATCCGCTCCCGGATGAACTCCGAGTAGCCCAGGATCGGGGTGAGCAGGTTGTTGAATTCATGCACGATGCCGCCGGCCAGCGCGCCAATGGTCTGGAGTTTCTGGTAGTGGTACACCTGTTCCCGGCTCTGGTGTAGTTCCTTCAGTGTCCGGTTGATGTCCCGGAGGTAGGTCGTTTCCAGTTCCAGATTCTGCTGATTCTTGCGCAGTGCATAAAAACTGATGACGCAGACACCCAGCACGATGAGGATGGCCGACACCAGCAGGCCGAACTGGCTCATGTTCCGGTCAATCAGGTCTTTCACGGTGGAGTAGGGCAGCACGGCCGAAACATACCACGCCGTATTGTTCACATTCATGCGGGAAAAGGCCGCGATCTTATCTTCCGGCGGCTGGATGCCATTGGAGTAGCTGCGGTAAAGCGCCGTTCCCTCCTCCTGATTGTACTGCCGGGTCAGCTTGTCCCGCAGGCCCGCATACTGAGGCAGCTCGTCCAGCCCATCGATGTCCCGGAAGGGATTGAAGGTCAGCATTTTTTCATCCGGGTGCATGATAATGGTCCCACGCTCGTTCTGCACGATGATATCGCCGGTGGCTTCCACATCCAGCGGGGCCACATAGTCGTTGTAGACCCGTTCCAGATCCACCACGACCACAATGCTGCCCAGCGACTCGCTGCCGCGGATGACATCATTGACCAGTGTCAGGCCATAGTGTGTGGACGAAACGCGGAACACCGAACCGATGCCGCTCTTGTGTTCCATGGCCCGGTCCCGCAGGTGGAGGATCTTTTCGTCAAATTCCTCCAGAAAGGGGTAATCATTGTACCGGTACAGGGTGCGGCCGTTCTTGTCCAGCAGGTAGATGCGCCGGACGCCCCGTTTCTGGCTGAGCATATAGGAGATGATGTGTTCCCGCAGGGCGGTGTCATCACCGGTGTCGTAATACTGCTCAAATTCTTCCAGAAAGCCGGGCGAGCGGGTCATGATCTCCACATCCCGCAACTGCTCCGAGATATACAGGGAAAGGTTCTGCGCCACGGCACGGGCCGTGACCAGCAGATACTGCTGCTGTTGTTCCACCACCATGTCGGTGTAGGCCGTGTAAGTGTTGACCACCGCATACGCCAGCACACTGAGAACACCGGCCAGCACCAGTGCGATCAAGGCGTGCCGCAGCTTTTTGGGAACCTGTTTCAAAAGCAGCATCTTTGCTCTCCCCTTTCCGTTTTATTATAGCGCGGCTGCCCGCC
>CAVDVT010000079.1:0-6689 GCA_963612415.1 bacterium
CCTGGCAGGCGTGGATTACGCCATCCCCTGCGATGAGGTCATCGACGCCATGGGCAGGTGATCGCCGCCCGGGCAACGCTGGCCGGCGCTGAGGGCGGCTGTCAGGCGGAGGTGGGCGCTGCCAGCGCCATGGCCGCTGCCGCCCTCTGCCACCTGAAGGGCGGTACGCCGGAGCAGTGCGCTGCGGCCGCCGCAATGGCACTGGGCAACCTGCTGGGCCTTGTCTGCGACCCCGTGGCGGGCCTTGTGGAAGTGCCCTGCGTCAAGCGGAACGTAGTGGGCGCCGTGAACGCGGTGTCCTGCGCCAACATGGCCCTGGCAGGCGTGGATTACGCCATCCCCTGCGATGAGGTCATCGACGCCATGGGCCGGGTGGGCAGTTTGCTCTCCCCTGACCTGCGCGAGACCGGTCAGGGCGGTCTTGCCGCCACCCCCACCGGGGTGAAAATCGCTGAGCGCCTGGCGGAACAGGCTTGATGCCAATGATGCTGGAAGCTATAAAATGCGAAAAGACGTACTTTTGCAAGGGCGCCTTGAAAAAGACAGAAGAAAATCAAAAATATTTGCAAAAAACCGTTGACAAACCCGCCTCTGCGTGATAAAATACATCATGTTCCGAACGGAACGTATGCGTTGGTAGCTCAGCTGGATAGAGTGACTGACTACGAATCAGTAGGCCGGGGGTTCGAGTCCCTTCCATCGCACCAAAAAATGCCGTGAAATCGAAAGATTTCATGGCTTTTTTGTTTATCAAAACAAATCGGAAAAGACAGAGATAGTGGCCTTGTTCTTTGTACAAGTGGTGGAGTGAGGGATTATTTTGGGCAAAAAGCATAGTGAATATTATGGAAGTATGAACTATGATGAAAAAGAAAGATTGATGATAGCCCATTACTTCAATTGCCCCAAATACGACATACAGTACAACACAGACAAAAGACGGTGTGACTAAGCGGTATAGAGGAAAAGTGGATCTCTTTGGTTCAAAAGATCGCGAACTTATGCTTGGAACCGCAGAAAATGAACACAGTCTTTCTATATGGTTTGCGTCCACTTCCAATGAGAATGTGGAAAACTTAAAGCCGATAAATGCAACGGTAGAAACTTTTAGACAAGACGGCGTTTTGCATTTGAGGACAATAGAAGAAACTGTAATTTTTTAAGAGGGAGGAACCCACCATGACCGAGCAAGCACTCCGTAAAATGATCGCTGCCGGAGAAAGCACCCGGCAGGAGTTCAAATCATGGGTGAAGTGCAGCGACTATCGGCACCGCAAAGACCTTGCTGTAAAAAGTGCGGTTGCCTTGGCAAATGCCATGGGCGGCGTGCTGCTGTTTGGCGTGGAAGATGATGGTACCATTACAGGTTGCCCAAAGAGTGACCCACAGGCATTGATGGAAGCCATCTATGATATGACCCGGCCAAGCCTGTTTACCGAAATTGAGCCTGTGGAAACGTCTGATGGCGTTGTGTTGGTGGTGTCGGTGGAAAAATCCAATTCTCACGTTGCAACCACCAGTGGCATTTATTATAGACGGCTTGGAAAGGTGACGAAACCTGACTACCCGGCAAACGATGTGTACTCTCCTGCCGATAACCCGGACTTTTCGGCCAAAATCGTGGAAGGTGCATCCGAAAGCGACATTGACCTGCTGGAAGTGTATCGTCTAAAAGAAAAGCTGCGGATTCGTGATCCCGGTTCTGCGCTGCCGGACTTGGCGGACACCACATTTCTGGACAACCTGAAACTGATTCGCATGGAGAAAGACGAAGTGCGTGTAACGGTGGCCGGGATGCTGTTTGTGGGCAAGGCTGCTTCTATCGCCCGGCTGCTGCCGCAGGCAGAGGTGATCTATCTGCATTACAGCGATGAAGCACAGACCGAGTACGACAACCGCATGGATATGCAGGAGCCGCTGATCTCGATTCTGGATAAGCTGACAGAACGCATCCGCACCTATAACCATCTGACGAATGTACAGGTAGGGCTGTTCCGGCTGGAAGTGTACGATTTCTCGGAAGCGGTTTTTCAGGAAGCGCTGCTGAATGCGCTGGCGCATCGGTCGTATGAAGAAATGGCTCCGATTTACGTCAAACACTATCCAACCAAAATCGTGATCGAGAATCCGGGCGGTTTCCCGGAGGACATCAACGAGAGCAACATCATCACTCACCAGTCCATCCCACGCAACAAGCTGATTGCCATGACGCTTCAGCACCTGAAATATGTACAGCGTTCCGGGCAGGGTGTGGACATCATGTTCCAGAGTATGCTGACAGAGGGCAAGCCTTACCCGGAGTACACTAGTACGCCGAACTCCGTAAGACTGACCTTGCGCAGCACGATGGAAAATCAGAACTTTGTGCATTTCATCGCGGAAATGCAGGACAAGCGTTCCAAGATATTTACGCTTTCGGAACTGATGATTCTGCATTACCTGCGTGACCACCAGAAAATTACTTTGAAGCAGGCCGCAAAGACAATTCAGGAATCGGACGATAATGCGCATAAGGTTCTGAACAGCCTGCGGGATGAAGGGCTTCTGGAACTGAACGGAAAGACCTATATGCTGACCCTCAAGGTCTACGAAACGGTGAAAACCGATGTGGCCTATGTTCAGGATAAAACGGTCAATCAGATTCAGGCAAAAGATCGGATTATGGAGTACCTGAAGCATAAGCCGTGGATTACCAACCAAAAGGTGCAGGAACTGTGCGGCTACACAAAAGATCAGGCATACCGTATCCTCCGAAAGCTTTTAGAGGAAGGGAAGATTGAAATAAAAGGAGCAGGGCGCGGAAGAAGCTATTGCTTAAAAGAAAATCAGCGATAAAAATTCGCGCGCGCGATTATTGCGCGCAAAGAAATCTGTGATTTTCTTAAAAATGAATGGAAAATAACTGCGATTCGATGAAAATTGAAAATAAAAAAGTGCGCACCGAAATGCGCGCCGCGCGATTAGCCATTTTGCCGCGCGTTTTACAGCTCAATCTTCCAGCCTACCGTGGTCACAGCCCAGTGACAGATAATGCAGTCAATGGCACCCGCCCCCACAGCCATGGGTGCCGCAGGTGTGGCCCTCGTCGTGGTCGTGGTGGGTGCAGTGGATGTCGGCATTGAAGACCAGTTTCCCGGTCAGGTAGTCGGCCACGGCGGCATCGGCGGCGCCCGAAAGGCCGCCGAACATCTGGATGCCGGCCTGCATCAGGGCCACCTGTGCCCCGGTGCCGATGCCGCCGCAGAGGACGACATCGGCGCCCTGCTGCACCAGGAAGCCGACCAGTGCGCCGTGACCCTGGCCATTGGTGGAAACAACTTCGCAGGAAAGGACTTTGCCATCCTGCGCCTCGTAGAGTTTGAACTGCGCGGTGCGGCCAAAGTGCTGGAAGATCTGACCGTCTTCATAAGGAACTGCAATTTTCATCTGAAACACTCCTTTTTCTTATAGTGTAGCATACCGCGCCCAAAAGCGAAAGGCCCGGTTGCCATGCAGGGTCTGCCTTTGCTATAATAAAGCCAGAGTCAGGAAAGGAGTGCAGTGCGATGGAACTGTTTCCCGTGCAGCAGATCTGTGCTTTGAACGAGCTGGAGATGCTGGTGTATCAATATACGGTCGAACACCCCAACACGGTGCCCTATATGCGTATCCGGGAGCTGGCGGCGGAGGCACATGTGTCCACCACCACCATCCTGCATTTCTGCAAGAAGATGGGGTGCGAGGGCTACGCGGAGTTCAAGGCCCGGCTCAAGGAGCAGGTCGGCACGCCCCGGGCCGACAGCATCCCGGATGCGCTGAGTGAGCTGCAGGTCTTTTTTGAGCAGGCGGGTGCGCCGGAGTATCAGGACCGGCTGGATGAGGCGGCAGCGCTGATCGCAAAGGCAGAACGGGTGTTTATGGTGGGCATTGGCAACTCGGGCTGCATTGCGGATTACGGTGCCCGGTATTTTTCCAACATGGGCAAGTTTGCCCTGAGCGTGACTGACCCCTTCTACCCCATCACCATCACGCCCAATACCACCATCACGGCGGTCATCCTTTCTGTTTCCGGCGAAACGCCCCAGAGCCTGAGTCTGGCCCGGCAGTTCAAGGAAAAGGGAGCTGCGGTGGTCGCAGTCACCTGCGGTGATCATAGTTCGCTGGCGGAGATGGCGGATTTTTCGCTGCCCTATTTTACGACCATGCGCCGGAACACGGCGGCGGAACGGCGTGCCGATGATCCCAACTTTGATTTCACTTCTCAAATCCCGGCGGTTTACCTGCTGGAAGCCTTGTCCCGCCGGGTGTACAACCGCCTGCAGGAATGATGCTGGTATTTTGCATAATTTGATGGATACAAGTTGAGAAAAAACAGGTTGTTTTTTCTCAACTTGTTCCGTTTTTTCCGGACAAAATCCGCTGACAAATGCACATGGGTTCCGCTATAATCGGGGCGTAAACAACGGCAGCGCCCCTGTGCTGTGGGGATGGAGCCGAAAGCGAGAAAAGGAGAAATCAATATGGCAACAGCGAAGATCCGCGATTACACAAAGCTTGCCGCCGATATTTGCGACGCCGTCGGCAAGGACAACATCATCAGTGCAGCCAACTGTGCTACCCGCCTGCGGCTGGTGCTGAAGGAGACCCCTTCGGACGAAGTGACCAAGCGCATTTCTGAGATGCCGGCGGTCATTCAGGTGCTGGAAAACGGCGGCCAGTATCAGATCGTCATTGGCACCCACGCCAAGGATGTGTACGAGGCGCTGGCCCAGCTGCTCGATCTGACCGAGACGCAGGCCGCACCGGTCAAGCAGAGCATCGTCAGCCGCATCATTGCTGCCATGTCGGCGGTGTTCGCACCGTTTATCTATATTCTGGCGGCGGCGGGCCTTGTGCAGGGCATGCTGATTATCATCACCCACTTTGCCCCGGCCTTTGCATCCACGGGTACATACGCCGTTCTCAGTTTCATCAGCTGGACGCCCTTCACCTTCATGCCCATCATGATCGCGGTCACAGCGTCCAAGCACTTCAAGTGCAACACCTTCATTGCCATGTGGTGCTGCATGGCTCTGACCAACCCCGACTGGGCGGCCATCGCTTCCCGCATTGCGGATGGTGAGGTCATCAAGTTCCTGGCCTTCCCCATGGCGCAGACCACTTACACCTCCAGTGTTCTGCCCCCGCTGTTCCTGGTGCTGGTGCTGAGCTATCTGGAACGCTTCCTCAACAAGCACGTGCCGGAGATCATGCAGGCTCTGGTAGTCCCCTTCCTCAGCGCCATCATCATGGTCCCGCTGACCATTCTGGTCATCGGCCCTGTGTCCGACGCCTTTGCCATGGGCATTGCCAACTGCTACAACTTCCTGGCCAACAATGTTCCCGCTCTGGCGGCTCTGCTGGTGGGCGGCATCTGGCAGGTGTTCGTCATCTTCGGTGTTCACTGGGGCGTCACGCCCATGAACGTGGCCAACTTTGCAAAGTACGGCTGTGACTCCTTCCAGGCCTTCCAGACCTGCGCTGTCATTGCACAGGCAGCTGCCTGCTTTGGCGTTTTCCTCAAGACCAAAAAGGCGGAAAACAAGAACGTGGCCCTGTCTGCCGGCCTGACCGGTATCTTTGGCATCACGGAACCCGCCATTTATGGTGTGACCCTGCGGCTCAAGAAACCCTTTGTTGCAGGCTGCATCGGCGGCGCCATTGGTGCGCTCATCATCAGCTTCTTCAACACCAAATACTATGTCTACGCCGGTCTGCCCGGCCTGCTGACCACCGTCAACGCCATCAGCGATGCCAATCCCAGCTCCTTTACCGGCATGATGATCGGTGTGGCGGCAACCATCATCGTCACCATCGTTCTGGTGCAGATCATTGGCTGCGGTGACGAGACCGAAAAGAAATAATCATCAGGAGGGGACGTTTATGCTGCCCAAAAACTTTTTGTGGGGCGGTGCGGTAGCAGCCCACCAGCTGGAAGGCGGCTGGGATGCCGACGGCCGGGGCCCCTCGGTCAGCGATGTGCTGACTGCCGGTGCCTACGGTGTGCCCCGCCGCATCACCGATGGCGTCCAGCCCGGGGAGCGCTACCCCAACCACGAGGGCATCGATTTTTACCATACCTATAAAGAGGATATCCGGCTCTTTGCAGAACTGGGGTTCAAGTGCTTTCGCACCTCCATTTCGTGGAGCCGCATCTTCCCCCGGGGCGACGAGCAGGAACCCAACGAAGCGGGCCTGAAATTTTACGATGACCTCTTTGACGAACTGCTGAAATACGGCATTGAGCCGGTGGTCACCCTGAGCCATTTTGAAATGCCCTACACCCTTGCCAAGGAGTATGGCGGCTGGATGAACCGGAAGTGCATCGATTTCTTTGTCCATTACGCCGTTACCGTGATGAAACGGTATAAGGGCAGGGTGAAATACTGGATGACCTTCAACGAGATCAACAACCAGACCAACACCACCACGGACATCTTTGGCTGGACGAACTCGGGCATCAAATTCTCGGAGTTTTCCGACCCGAAAAAAGCCCTGTATCAGGTCGTCCATCATGAGCTGGTGGCCTCGGCGCTGGTGGTGGAACAGGGCCATGCCATTGATCCCGGTTTCCAGATCGGCTGCATGCTGGCCATGGTGCCCTATTACCCCTATTCCTGCAGCCCGGACGATGTCATCATGGCGGTGCAGTCCATGCACGAGCGGTTCTA
>CAVDVT010000080.1:0-6660 GCA_963612415.1 bacterium
GCCGCTTCCACGGCAGCAAGCTCTGCGGCAGAAAGCACCGCAAGCTCGGCGGTTTCGACGGCAGTATCTTCAGCTGCAGAGACCGATGGGGATGCAGAAGCCGCACAGCAGCTGCTGAAAGACCTGACCGGCAGCTATCAGGAGCTGTGGCCGGTGATCCTGGCCGACGAAAACACCCAGACCTGGCTGGATGACTGCACCGCACTGGTGGGTGCGGACAATGCCGAGGGCGCGTTTGAAAAGCTGTCCTCCATGGTCACGGGGGATGTGTATGGTGAGGACGCCGTCAAGGCTTATGCCAACGGCGGCGGTGCATACTTCTGCGGCTTTACCCAGGGCCTTGTGACCCTGACGGTGGACGGTGCAAACTCTGTGATCTCCGGCACCGATAAGGACGGCAACGAGTTGTTCTCCCACAGCTACCACTACATTGGCATGGAGCCGGTGCGCGGCCTGTATGAGTTTGAGAGTGACGATGCCGACTCCGGCGAGTTCACTTACTTCTTCTTTGCACCGGACACCAGTGCAGAGACTTACCACATCGAGTTCCGCTATGGTGCAGATGCCGATGCACTGGGCCAGTACGATGCAGGCGATTATGCCTTCTGGCTGGCTTCCGGCATTGCCACCGACTGCGACCAGACTATGATCGACAACTGCATTGAGCTGTTCTGCACCGAAAATCTGGCAGGCTGAGCGATCCCGATCTTCTGACCGACACCATAGAAAAACAGTCACGCCCCGGCGGATACTCCGCCCCGGGGCGTGACTGTTTTTTGCTTCCAGTTGCAAAGTTAGGCGGGGCTTCCCCTTGACAGGGACCGACGGGTTATGCTATCCTAACTTGGTTGCGAAAGTTAGTGCGGCATAACAAACTGTAAAATCATGATACGGAGGGTATCCCTATGAACCAAGCATCCAAAAAGCTGACCATCCCCGACCTGATCTCCATTGGCGTGTTCACCGCCATCTATTTTGTGCTGGTGGCTGTGGCTACCTTTGCCTGTGCATTGCTGCCGGGTGTGGGCAATATCCTGCTGCCGGCGGTGGCTGCCCTGATCTCAGGCAGTGTGTATATGCTGCTGGCGGCCAAGCTCCAGAAGTTTGGCGGCATCACCATCATGGGCCTTGTGATGGGCCTGTTCTTCTTTGTGTCCGGCCACTTTGTGCTGTCGTTTGCCGCCAACATCGTCTGCGGCATTCTGGCAGACTGCGTGGCAAAGCTGAGCGATTACCGCAGCAAAAAGGGCCTGCTGGCAAGCTATGTGATCTTCTCCTACGGCCTCACCGGCCCCATCCTGCCGCTGTGGTTCATGAAGGATGCCTACATTGCCAACCTGACCGCCCGTGGCAAGGACGCTGCCTACATCAACACCCTGTTTGCTCCCATCAACAGCGGCAGCTTTGTGGCCTGCATCCTCTGCATTCTGGTCTGCGCCGTGCTGGGCGGCCTGTTTGGACAGAAGATGATGAAAAAGCACTTTGAAAAAGCGGGGATCGTTGCATGAAGTTCCGGATGGACCCCCGTGCAAAGCTTTACCTGCTGCTGCTGGCAAACCTGATGCTCTTTTTCCATGTGGGCACCGGGGCTGAGGCAGCGGCAAGCGCACTGTTCCTGCTGCTGTTCTTTCTGTCGGGCCAGACTGGCCGGGGCATCCGGCTGAGCTGCCTGTATTTCGGGCTGCTGGCCATTGACCTGTGGGTGGTGCCGCGGGCAGGGGAGGGCATCCTGCTCAACCTGCTGTCGCTGGTATCGGTGGGTATCCGGATGATGCTGCCCTGCCTGATCACCGGCATTTATGCCTTTTCCACCACCACAGTGGGCGAGCTGACCAGCGCGCTGCGCAAAATGCACGTGCCGGAAAGTGTGATCATTCCCTGTGCGGTGGTGGTGCGCTTTTTCCCCACGGTGGGCGAGGACTACCGCCAGATCCGTGCTGCCATGGCGCTGCGGGGCATTGCGGAGGGAAAAGCGGCGCTTCTGCTCCACCCGATGCAGTCGCTGGAATACATCCTGATGCCTCTTTTGATGAACGGAAACAATGTGGCGCAGGACCTCTCGGTGGCGGCGCTGACCAAGGGCATCGGCCTGCCGGGTACCCACACCTGCATGACGGAACTGCGCCTGACCGTGTGGGACTTTGTCTACCCCGCCCTGTGTACCCTGCCCCTGCTCTGGAAAGGAGTGATGCTGCTGTGAGCTGGATCGAAAGCAAAAACGTCTCCTTTACCTACCAGAGCAGCCCGGCGCCGGCGCTGAAAAATGTTTCCCTGAGCATCCGCCCCGGGGAGTGTGTGCTGCTGTGCGGCCGGAGCGGCTGCGGCAAAACCACCTTTTCCCGGCTGCTCAACGGTCTGGCCCCGGCGTTTTATCCCGGGGAGCTGACCGGCAGCTGCACGGTGGAAAACCTGCTGGCAGGCAGTGCTGCCATTGAGCAGTATGTGCCGCTGGTGGGCAGTGTGTTCCAGAACCCCAAGACCCAATATTTCAATGTGGACACTACGGCGGAGCTGGCCTTCCCCTGTGAGAACAGCGGGATGCCGCCTGTCGCCATCCGCCAAAGGGTGAGCGAGGTGGTGGGGCGGTTCGGGCTGGAAAAGCTGATGGACCGCAGTGTGTTCAAGCTTTCCGGCGGCGAAAAGCAGCGGGTGGCCTTTGCGGCTGCCTGTATGCTGGGACCGAAGCTCCTGGTGCTGGACGAGCCCACCAGCAATCTGGATGCGGGTGCCATCGGGCAGCTGCATGAGATGATCGCCGCCATGAAACAGGCGGGCGTGACCCTGGTGCTGGCCGAACACCGGCTGGCCTGGGCGGCAGATCTGGCAGACCGGTATGCTTACTTTGAGCAGGGAGAACTTGCCGCCGTCTGGACGGCAGAAGAATTTGCCGCCCTGCCGGAGCAGCAGCTCCATGCCTGCGGCCTGCGGGCACGGGAACTGGCCCCTTACCGGGCAAAACTGCAGGCAAAAACCAGTTTTTTCTGTGCCGGGACCCCGGTGCTGGAACTGGAAGATCTGACGCTGGGCTACCAGAAAAACGCCCCGCTGCGCACCCTGCCGGCAATGAGCTTTGGCGCAGGGGAGATCGTGGGCCTGATGGGCCACAACGGCATTGGCAAGACCACGCTGGCCCGGACGCTCTGCGGCCTGCTGGAACCGCTGGGCGGGCGCATCCTGTGGCAGGGCAGGCCCGCCAACGCCAGGACCCGCCTGCACAAAAGCTTTCTTGTGATGCAGGATGTGAACTACCAGCTGTTCAGTGACAGCGTGCGGGAGGAGATCCTGCTGGGGGCTGCACATCCGGAGCGGTGTGACGCCGTAATGGAGGCGCTGGGGCTGGACGGCCTTGCTGACCGCCATCCCATGAGCCTTTCCGGCGGGCAGAAGCAGCGGGTGGTGGTGGCTGCCGCCATGCTCAGCGATAAACCCTTCCTCCTGCTGGACGAGCCCACCAGCGGTTTGGACCGGGGCAATATGCAGCAGGTGGGCCAGCTTTTGCAGCAGCTCAAAGCACAGGGCAGGACACTGGTGGTCATTACCCACGACGAAGAACTTGCCGCCGACTGGTGTGACCGGATCATCCAGTGGCAGGATTGAAAAGGAGAACAGACGATGGAATATCATGCAAATGACTGGCTGGGCCGGTGGCAGAATTTTGAGAGCTACCTCACCAGCACCGATCCTTACCTGACCCGGGCGTGGCAGGATGCCGAGGCTCTGGCCGGAAAGATGCCCATGTTCCAGCATGGCGCAAAAAAGTTCTGGGAAATGGCCTGTGTGACCACCAGCCCGGAGAACCCGCACCGGCTGGGCGGGTGGAACATCACGGCCGCGGAAGGCGAAAAGCTCTGCATCGAGTGGCTGGCCGAGGACGGCAGCAGCCTGGGCAAAGCGGTCTATCATCTGGACAGCGTGCTGGAAAAGGGGCTGGAGGGCAAGGAAAATGCCCTGTTCGTAGCGGAGGATGCTGCGGAGGACTGGCCTTTCCGCTGCCTGCTGGCCATGGAGCCCATGCCGCCCCGCACGGCCCGGCAGAGCGGGGGCCTGCTGAGCCACCTGCACTTCCAGTATGCCAGCCGCCCGGAGCTGCTGTTTGACCCGGAGAGCCGGAAGCTGCGCAATCCCATGTGGTACGCCACCGTCTGCGATGGCGACGGCACCCTGCTGGAACAGTGCAATATTGTGCGGGCTCTCCACCGCCTGCCGGTGTGGGAAACCCTGCCCACGCTCTGAGCGGCCTGTCCGTTTGGATAGAATGTGCCATTCCGGCGCTTGTGAAAAAACAAAAAATCGGTAAACTAAGTGCTGCGGCCTGTTGGAAAACGGGCTGCGGCACTTTTTTGCTGTGGAACGGCTCTTGACATCTGGGCAGGAACTTTATATAATCATAACAGTGTTATGAAACGCTGTTATGAAATGGAGGACACCGGATGGCAAAGCAGATCGAAGGGGTCTCGGAGCGGATCCTCGCCTGTGCAAAGCAGGAATTTCTGGAAAAAGGGTACACGGAGGCCTCTCTGCGCACCATTGCGGCTGCAGCCCAGACCAGTACAAACTCCATCTATGTCCGCTTCCACGGCAAGGAGGGGCTGTTCTCTGCCATTGTGGAACCGGCGGTCAACGGGCTGCGGGATCTTTTTACCAGCATTCAGGAGCGGTTCCACCAGTGGGACAGCCGCAGGCAGGAAGACGAGATGGGCGAGTATGCAGCCCACGGCATGGAAATGCTGGTGGATTACCTGTACGACCATCTGGAGGAGTTCCGCCTGCTGCTGGATGCTTCCTACGGCACCCGTTTCCACAACTTTGTGGATGAGCTGGTGGGCATTGAGGTGGAGTACACCTACAAGTATCTGGAAGCCGTGGGCTGTCCGGCACAGCTGGGGGATACCCTGACCGAGACGGTGCTGCACATGGTGACCACGGCGTATTTTGAGGGCATCTTTGAGGTCATCCGCCACGGGATGAGCCGGGAGGAAGCAAAGCATTATATCGACCTGCTGGGGCGATATCATCACAACGGATTCGGGGCGATTTTCCCTGAGCATCCGGTCTGAAACAGGTGGCAGGCTGCCGAAAACGGCAGCCTTTCCATAGAACCAAAAGTTAGCCATAACTAATTTTTGAAACCGATTCAAGGAGGGACTCTGAATGGAACAACAAAGCCCGGTTGGGCGTGTATGGGAACTGGGCAAGGCCGAACATGGCCGGCTCATCACCGCCGTTGTGCTGGCAGTGGTGGGCTCGGTGTGCGGCATGGTGCCTTATTTTGCGGCGGCAAAGATCATTGCGCTGCTGCTGGCAGGGCAGACGGAACTTTCTGCCTACGGCCCGTGGCTGGCAATGGCCCTGTGCGGCTTCTGGCTGCGGACGGTGCTGTACAACGGTGCGCTGTCCATCTCCCACAAAGCGACTTATAACATCCTGAAAACGATCCGCCAGATGCTGCTGGCAAAGCTGCCCAAACTGCCGCTTGGCACGGTGATGGACACTTCCAGCGGGCAGTTGAAGCAGACCATCGTGGATCAGGTGGACGGCATGGAGACCACGCTGGCCCACCTGTTCCCCGAGATGACGGCCAACATTGCAGCACCGGTGCTGACCATCATTTACCTGTTTGTACTGGACTGGCGGCTGGCACTGCTGAGTCTGGTGGTCTTCCCGGTGGCGTTCTTCTTTATGATGACCGTGATGGGCGGCTACGGCAAGGATTATGCCGGTGCGGTGCAGGCTACCACAGAGATGAGCAGCACCCTGATCGAGTACATCAACGGCATCGAGGTCATCAAGGCTTTCAATCAGGGGAAGAAGTCCTATGCCAAACTCACGGATAAGGTGCGCTACAACGCACAGTATTACGTGAACTGGATGAAAAAGAGCCAGCTTGGCATGGCCATGGCTTACGGCTTCTTCCCGGCTCAGATGCTGACCATCCTGCCCGTGGGCTGGCTGCTGTGGCTGCACGGCAGCCTGACGGCCGAGACCTTCCTCACGGTGGTCATTCTGGCGCTGGGCATGGCAGCTCCCATTGTGGCGGCATTCAACTTTGTGGATACGCTGGCACAGGTGGGCACCACAGTGGGCCAGGTGGATGAGATCCTGAACGCCGAAGAACAGCAGCACGCCGAGCAGCCTGTCACCTTTACAGGCCGCGACATCGTGCTGGATCATGTCTCCTTTGGCTACCACGACGATCAGGAGATCCTGCACGATGTCAGCCTGAACATTCCGGCCGGGAAGATGACGGCCCTTGTGGGCCCCTCCGGTTCCGGCAAGTCCACCATCGCCAAGCTGGCCGCAGGCTTCTGGGATGTGAAAAATGGCTCCATCACCATGGGTGGCTGCGACCTGAAGGACATCCCGCTGCCTCAGCTGTATGAGCAGGTGGCCTATGTTTCTCAGGACAACTACCTGTTCGATGATACCGTGCGGGAGAACATCCGGATGGGCCGCCTGAACGCCACCGATGCGGAAGTGGAAGCCGCTGCCCATGCAGCCGGCTGTAACCGCTTTATCGGGGAGCTGGAACATGGCTATGATACCATGGTGGGCGGCGGTGGTGCCCATCTGTCCGGCGGTGAGCGGCAGCGCATCAGCATTGCCCGCGCCATGCTGAAGGATGCGCCCATCATCATTCTGGACGAGGCCACCGCCTACATC
>CAVDVT010000081.1:0-6655 GCA_963612415.1 bacterium
GGCGTAGATGTAACACAAGAATATCTGGACAACGCCAAACCGGGCTCAGGAAGCATTACATACGATACCGGGTATAAAGTTTCTCACCATTCTGATGAAATAAAAACAGCACAATGGCTGCACGATAATCTCGGCGGCGACATTGTGCTGTTGCATGAAACAGGCGGTTTGCACGAAAAGACTCCCGATTTTTTGTGGAGTAACAAGGAGTGGGAACTGAAAACTACCACTTGTGAAAAATCCGCAGACAGTGCATTGCGAAGTGCATTAAAGCAGATAGAAAGAAATCCAGGCGGGGTTATACTCGACTACGGGACAAACGATATCTCACTTTCAAAAGTTTCTGATGTCGTTTTTAACCGCATGAATCGTCAAAAGACCTGTACCGCAGACGTTTTGATTCTTCATAACGGAAAGCTTGTGCTGGCAACAAGATATAAAAAATGAGGCTTTACCACCCCCACCAGAAAGGGCGGAGGGGAGCCTCATATATTATATAACATATTTTCGATGAAATGTAAAGGAGTATTCTCATGGTAGAATTTCTGTGCAGCACTTTTGTAGAAAAAGTTGTCGCCGTTATTTTCATCGGCTTCTTGGTTGAAGCTTTTCTGGCAGGTTTAATGGCTTTATTCGTTATGGTTTATGAAATTGTGGATGTCTTGGATATCCACCACAAAAAGAGCTTTCATTAACTAAAACACCCCATTTTAACCACTGTGTGCCATCAAAAAGGCTGCATAGTGGTTTTTTCATGCCGTTTTAGCCCAGATGGTAGAGCAGCGGACTGAAAATCCGTGTGCGCCGGTTCGATTCCGGCAGACGGCACCACAGGAGGAACAGCAATGCCTTATCTTTCCCGTGCATCCCCCCAGAAGGAACTGGAACGGCTGATCCGGCTCTATCTGAAGGCCGAAACCGACATCATCAACGAGATCGGCCGCCTGCGCAGTCAAGGGCTTGTGGATTACCACGCCGTGGCCGCGCTGGAGCGGGTGCAGAAGATCCTCCGGCAGCTGGAAACAGACAGCTGGACATACGTCCCCCGCATGGTGGAGTCGCAGTTTTACGTGCAGCACCCGGAAGCCCGGGCAATCCCCGGGGAGACGGTGGAGAAGCACCTGCGCGGCTACCAGAACGCTCAGAGCCTGACCAGCACCCAAACCGACATCGTGCAGAAGCTCACCTCGAACCTGATGGGCCAGCTGGTGGACGGAAACATGACGGTCATGCAGAACCTGCAAAGCGCTCTGCTGGGCCGTGTAGAACCTGACCTGTACCGCCGGGTGGGGCTTGAACAGGTTGCAGCACAGCAGGCCGTGGGCAAAGGCATCAATGCCAGCGTCCCGGCCTTTGTGGATGCACTGCGCCGGGAGGGCGTCACCGCTTTCACCGACGCCGCAGGCCGCAACTGGAGCCTGCACACCTACGCCACCATGGTTTCCCGCACGACCTCCAGACAGGCGGAAATCTTGTCTGTGCTGACTGTTGACCCCGAACGGGATCTATATCAAATCAGCGCTCACGGCACGACCTGCGGCCTCTGCGCCCCCTACGAAGGGCGGGTATACAGCCGCAGCGGAAAAGACCCGAATTTCCCGCCCCTGTCCGACGCCTTTGGCAAGCGGGATGCAAACGGACCGGATGACCTGACCAACAGCTGGCTCAACATCCACCCAAACTGCCTTCACGCGCTCCGGCCATGGACGCCCGCCGGGCGGACTCCGGAAGAACTGGAGCAGATCAAAAAGTTTTCCAGCCCCAAGACCAACCCCTACACCCGCGACCCGCGCACAAAAGCGCAGATCGAAGCCTACCGCAAAAAGGAGCAGGGGCGCTCCAAATGGCTGCGGGACTACCGCCAATGGGAAAACTACCGAACCGCGCTGGGCGATAAAGTGCCAAAGACCTTTTCCACATTCCAGCGGCACAAGCTGGCAGATAATGAAAAATACAGATACTGGGAATATCTGTACCGCAATCGTGAGAATCTGTTGACAAATGCTGCTGGGAAAACTATCATAAAAGTTGAAAAAAGCCGTATCAATGGATTCCCGAACAGTATCACGCAGAAAGTCAATGCCAAAGGAGGCATCGACCGAAATTATTACGGCCCGGACGGCTTGCAGTTCAAGCAAATCAGCAATAACGGCCACGGAAACAAGGTTGAAGAAGCTCATGGTTTGCATGGCGAACATGCGCATGATTATGTTCCCAATGAAAAAGGCATCCCTGTTCATGGCCCAAGCCGTGAGCTGAGTGAAGAAGAAAGAAAGGAGAACGCGGACTTTTTATGAACGCAGCGGAGTTAAGAGCTGAGATTTCCAAGTGCTATACGATGATCTATTTCCGGTACTGCGGGAAAGAAGGTCACGTTGACCCTTACTATGATGCCCGAAAAGGCTATTCTTATCTTCTCTGGTATGCCGGGAAAGAAAAACTCGTTCACAGTATGGATGAGGTTATGAATACCCCATTCTGGAATGGTCACACGCTGACAGAAATAGCTGACGATCTTACAGACATAGACTGGTAACAAACCGCTCCACCACGATGCACACGCACCGTGGTTTTCTTTTGCCCATTTTTAGGAGGTGATGCCCCTTGATTGCCTGCTACGGCGGCAGATATCTTTTGAATTTTATCACAAAACAGCCTTTCTCTTGTTGACATTTCATTGTTCTATTTGCCAAAGAGTGTTAATCTTTTTTGACAGGGCTTGCAATTCCCAGTAAGTTGGTATAGTATACGGTCAGAGAGTTAATCCCTACTGTGTTGCTCGGAGTTCTTCCGGCAGCACAGCAGTTACTAGGAGGTATGTATTATGAGCAGCCCGCTGCTGGAAGTCAAAGACCTGCAAGTTACCGTTGGCGAGGAACAGAAAGTCCTGCTGAACGGTTTGAATCTGACCATCTACCCCGGCGAGACCCATGTTCTGATGGGCCACAACGGTGCCGGCAAATCCACCCTGATGAGCGCCCTGATGGGCGACCCCCGCTACACCGTCACCCGCGGTCAGATCATTTTCCGCGGGCAGGATGTGACCCATGAGCCCGCCGATGTACGCGCCCGGCTGGGCATGTTCCTGTCGTTCCAGACGCCGGAGGAGATCCCCGGCATCACGCTGGAAAATTTCCTGCGTACTGCCCAGAACGCCATTACCGGCAAGCCGGTCAAGGTGTTCGCCTTCCGCAAGGAGCTGGCCCAGCAGATGGAAGCTCTTGGCATGGACCCCAGCTACGCCGACCGCTACCTGAACGTAGGCTTTTCCGGCGGCGAGAAGAAGAAGAGCGAGATCCTGCAGCTGCTCATGCTCAAGCCCAAGCTGGCCCTGCTGGACGAGACCGACTCCGGCCTGGACGTAGACGCCGTAAAGACCGTGGCCCAGGGCGTGCGCAGCTACCACAATCAGGACAACGCCCTGATCATCATCACCCACAATGCAAAAATTCTGGAGGGCCTGAAGGTGGATTACGTCCATGTGCTGGACGATGCCCACATCGTGCGCACCGGCGGCGGCGAGCTGGTGAACGAGATCATCGAGGAGGGCTTCCGCGCGGTGAAGGAGGACGAAGCAGAATGAGAGCTTTTGAATCCGAAAAGACCGATGTTGCCGAGGTGGACCGCAGCATTTACGACATCAAGGATGGCAACAACGCCGCCTTTGAGGTGAACTCCGGCCTGACCAGTGAGATCGTGGAGAAGATCTCCGAGGAAAAGCACGACCCTGAGTGGATGCGTATTTTCCGCCTGAAAGCGCTGGAAACTTACAACAAGATGCCGGTACAGAACTGGGGCCCTTCCATTGAAGGGCTGGACATGAACAACATCGTCACCTACGTCCGCCCCAACACCGAGATGCGGGGCAAGTGGAGCGATGTGCCCGAGGACATCAAAAACACCTTTGAGCGTCTGGGCATCCCCAAGGCCGAGCGGGCTTCGCTGGCCGGTGTGGGCGCGCAGTACGACTCTGAGGTGGTCTACCACAACGTCAAGGCCGAGGTGGCCGCCCAGGGCGTGGTGTACACCGATATGGAAAGCGCCCTGACCGGCCCCTATGCCGAGATGGTGCGCAAGCACTTCATGAAGCTGGTGCCCCCCACCGACCACAAGTTTGCGGCCCTGCACGGCGCTGTGTGGAGCGGCGGTTCCTTTGTGTATGTGCCCGCCGGGGTGCATGTGGAGATCCCGCTGCAGTCCTATTTCCGGCTGAACGCCCCCGGCGCGGGCCAGTTTGAGCATACGCTCATCATCGTGGACAAGGGTGCCTACCTCCACTTCATCGAGGGCTGCTCTGCCCCCAAATACAATGTGGCCAACCTCCACGCAGGCTGTGTGGAGATCTACGTGGGCGAGAACGCCCGGGTGCGCTACTCCACCATTGAGAACTGGTCCAAGAATATGTACAACCTGAACACCAAGCGGGCCAAGGTGGAAAAGGGCGGCACCATCGAGTGGGTATCCGGCTCCTTTGGCTCCCACACCTCCTGCCTGTACCCCATGAGCATTCTGGCAGGCGAAGGCGCCCGGATGGAGTTCACCGGCATCACCTTTGCGGGCGCCGGGCAGGATCTGGACACCGGTGCCAAGGTCGTTCATGCGGCCCCCAACACCAGCTCCCACATCACCACCAAGTCCATTGCGCGGGACGGCGGCATCTCCAACTTCCGCAGTTCCGTCACGGTGCTGCCCAACGCGAAAAACAGCAAATCCGCCGTCTCCTGCGAGAGCCTGATGCTGGACGACCGCTCCCGCTCCGACACCATTCCTGAAATGGACATCCGGTGCGACGCCGTGGACGTGGGCCACGAGGCCAAGATCGGCCGCATCAGCGAGGAAGCCGTGTTCTACCTGATGAGCCGCGGCCTTTCTGAGGAGGATGCCCGGGCCTTGATCGTGGGCGGCTTTGCCGAACCCATTGCCAAGGAGCTGCCCGTGGAATACGCTGTGGAAATGAACAATCTGATCCATCTGGAAATGAAGGGCAGCATCGGCTGAAAGGAGGGCCGGACGTTTTATGAATGATCTGAACATGAACCGCCTGCCGGTTCCCACCTGGAACCAGTGCGGCGTGAACAGTGCCCCCAAAGCGGCGGCACTGCCGGAGCTTTCCGGAAATTTCTGGGGCGAGGTGGATCTCGCCTATACCCTGCCCGCCGGGGTGGGCGAGGCTGAAAACGGCTTTGCTGATTTTACGGAAAGCGGCATGGGTGCCGCCACGGACACCTACATTGCCGAAAACGCCGTGGTGCGCCATGCGCTCACGGTGGCCGAGGGCGTGGCCGTTGCAGAGCCTGCCCTGTTTGAGGTAACGCTGGACGCTGCCCATCCCACCGCTCTGACCAGCCTTTCCGTGGACGCCGCCGCAGGCAGCAGCCTGACCCTCGTGCAGGTACTGCGGGGCGACGCCGAGAACGGCGCAGCTGCCTCCCTCACCCGCATCCGGGCCGGGGAAAATGCCCATGTCACCCTGGTACAGGTGCAGCTGCTGGGCAGCCGCGCCCGCCACTGGAACGCAGTGGCCGTAGAAGAAGGCAGAAACGCCAGAGTAGAGCAGGTGCGCATTGAGCTGGGCGGCAGTCTTTCTGCCTGCGGCACCCGGGCTCTGCTGGGCGTCAGCAAAGGCGAATACGATCTGGACGCCGTGTACTTTGGCAGCGGAGATGCGGTGCTGGATTACAACGACGTCTCCGTTCACACCGCCAAGGATACCCTGTGCGAGATGCACACGGCCGGTGTCCTGACCGACCATGCCGACAAGATCCTGCGCGGCACCATCGATTTCCGGCGCGGGGCCAAGCGGGGTGTAGGCCATGAGAGTGAGGATGTGCTGCTGTTCAGCCCGGAGGCCCGCAACCGCACCGCACCGCTGATCCTCTGCGGCGAAGAAGAAGTGGAGGGCCAGCATGCCGCCTCCATCGGCCGCCTGGACGAAGAAAAGCTCTACTATCTGCGCTCCCGTGGTCTGAGCGAGGCCCAGGCCCGCCGCCTGATGGTGGATGCCCGCTTTGCCCCGGCCATTGAGAAGATCCCGCTGGAAGCTTTGCGGGAGGAAGTGCGGGCAGATGCCGCAAGGAGGCTGGACCATGATGCAGAATAATCCCTGGCTCAAGGATTTTCCCATCCTTGCAGCAGACGAGAATGGCCAGCGGCTGGTCTATCTGGACAGCGCCGCCACCACCCAGCACCCCACCCAGGTGCTGGACGCCGTGACCAACTACTATAAAAACGACAACGCCAACCCCCACCGGGGCGTCTATGAGCTGGCCATGCGGGCCACCGACGCCCACGAGGGTGCCCGCCACCGAGTGGCACAGTTCTTCCACGCCGAAGATGACGAGATCGTGTTCACCCAGAACACCACCGAATCGCTGAATCTGGTGGCTTACAGCTACGGGATGCACTTTTTGCACGCGGGAGATGAGATCGCGCTCTCCGTGGCCGAGCATCACTCCAATCTGGTGCCGTGGCAGCGGGTGGCGCAGGCCACCGGGGCCAAGCTGGTCTACCTCTACCCCGGCCCGGACGGCCGCCTGACCCCCGAGGAACTGGACAAAAAGATCACCGCAAAAACAAAGCTGGTGGCCATTGCCATGGTCTCCAACGTGCTGGGCCTGCGGGCCCCCGTGGAGGAGATCGTGGCCCGCGCCCATGC
>CAVDVT010000082.1:0-6654 GCA_963612415.1 bacterium
ATCCACACCTTACCGGTGGTGTGGGCACGCAGGCCGAAGATGCCTTCCATCAGTTCGGTACGCTGGGCGCCCACCAGACCGGCCACGCCCAGGATCTCACCCTTTTTCAGCTCAAAGCTGCAGTGGCGGAACG
Organism: bacterium; assembly: GCA_963612415.1. GTDB lineage: Bacteria > Bacillota > Clostridia > Oscillospirales > Ruminococcaceae > Faecalibacterium. The sequence goes on from CAVDVT010000082.1 coordinate 134, forward strand.
AGCGGGGATGGATGGAGGTAAAGTCCTCCACCTTCATCATGATCTCGTCGGAGGGCTGGTTCTCCAGCGGGGGATACAGGTTGGACAGCTCACGGCCGACCATCTTGGCAATGATCTGCTCCTTGGTCATGTCGGCCACGTCCCACTTGCCAATGTAGTGGCCGTCGCGCATGATGGTCACTTCATCCGCAATGACCTTGATCTCGTCCATCTTGTGGCTGATGTAGACCAGTGCAACGCCCTGCTCCTTCAGCTCCCGCATGATGCGGAACAGCGACTCGACCTCGTTTGCGGTCAGGGAGGAAGTGGGCTCGTCCAGGATCAGCACCTTGCAGTTTGCGGAAACGGCCTTTGCAATTTCCACCATCTGCATCTGTGCAATGCTCAGGCTGCCCAGCTTTGCATGGGAGTTGATCTCCAGTTTCAGCTTTTTCAGCAGAGCATCGGTATCGGCGTACATTTTGGCGTGGTCCACAATGGTGATGGGGCCCGCCTTCTTGGTGGGGTAGCGGCCCAGCCAGATGTTCTCAGCCACAGTACGGGCCGGGATGGGCTGCAGTTCCTGATGCACCATGGCAATGCCGCGGTTCAGTGCATCCAGGGGGTTGGCGATGACGACTTTTTCGCCCTCGTATTCGATCTCGCCTTCATCCATCTTGTAAATGCCGAACATGCACTTCATCAAGGTGGACTTACCGGCACCGTTTTCACCCATCAGGGCCATAACTTTGCCGGGGCGGAGTTCCAGCTGCGCGTGGTCCAGCGCTTTGACGCCGGGGAAGGTCTTGACCACGCCTTTCATTACCAGACGGTATTCTGACATTCCGCAGAAGCCTCCTTATCTTGCGTATTTCAGGCCTTGCAGCAAACCCGTTTCAAAAGAAGGCGCGTGCGCGGAGAAACTTCTCGCACGCACGCGCTTTTAAGCTCTTATCAAGCCATAGGACTCACTGCGTACCTTGCAAACGTGAGTTGTTCTCAGCTGAGATTAGAGGTACTGAGAAGCGTTCTCGGTGGTGACCTTGACGTAGTCGACCCAGTAGTATTCCTCAACGTCCTTGCCATCCACGAACAGCTGGGTAGCCTCAGCAGCCTTGGTAGCCTGGCCCACGTCATCGTTCAGAACGGTACCGGTCATCTTGCCATCAACAACGTTCTGCACAGCCTCGCTCAGTGCGTCAACGCCAACCAGGTAGATGTCGGTGCCAACGGTGCGGCCAGCCTGCTCAATGGACTGCAGAGCGCCCAGAGCCATTGCGTCGTTGTTGCAGAAGACGACTTCGATCTTGTCGCCGTACTGTGCCAGAGCGTTTGCAACGTCCTGCTGTGCGGTGGTCTGATCCCAGTTGTCCAGGTACTCGTACAGGCACTCAACTTCCTTGCCGGCATCGGTCAGAGCCTTGATGGAATACTCGGTGCGGTACTGAGCATCGATGTTCTCGGGGTCGCCCTTGCACATGATGTAAGTAATCTTGCCGTCGCCGTTGATATCGCCCTGGGTATCGGTATCCAGGATCAGCTCGCCCTGGTAAGTACCGGACTGACGTGCGTCAGCACCAACGTAGCAGCACTTGCCTGCGTAGGAGTCCAGAACAGCCTTGTCGGGCTCACGGTTGATGAAGACGATGGGAGTGCCGGAGGGAGAGATGGTGTCAACGATGGTCTGAGCGGAAGTGGTCTGGACGGGGTTGATGACCAGAACGTCCACGCCCTGCTGCAGGAAGGTGTTGATCTGCTCGGTCTGGGTATTCTGGTCGTTCTTGCCATCAACGATGGTCACGGAATAGCCCATGTCCTTCAGGTACTCTTCCAGATCGGTGCGGTACAGGGTCATGAAGTTATCAGCAAACTGGTAAATGCAGACGCCGATGTTTGCACTGCCGGAAGCAGCAGCCTCAGAGGAAGCAGCTGCAGAAGAAGCTGCCACAGAAGAAGCAGCGGTGGAGCTGGAGGATCCGCCGCAGGCGGTCAGAACGCCAGCAGCACCCACAACAGCAGAAGCCTTCATAAAGTCACGACGCGAAATCATTTTCATAATAATGTTCTCCTTCATTCGCATATCACAGCATTCCATGAACCACACGCACACGCATAATTCATGATTTCTGTTTGTATTATAACCGCCCGGAAAAATGTTCGCAATGGCACAAGTTCACAAGATTCTGTCAAATTCTTTGTGCAACTCCGCCAATTGATTTTGTTGTATGCAAGTTTGTTTTTCATATCAAGCACAATTTTTGTCGATCCTGCAACAAGCATCCAAATTTCCTACAAAAGTCCATAAAATATCACAAAACGGTTACAGAAGCCGATATGGATGCAACAATCGTCCTCATGGACAAAAAGAACCCGCATTCCCGGAAGCAGCCTGTGCGGTGCTTTCTTTCCGGAAATGCGGGTATTTTTTTCAATTTATTTTTCCTTGTGTTCCCGGCGGTAGCGGGTGGGCGTAACGCCAAGGGTCTTTTTGAAGATCTTGGTAAAATAGTTCACATCCAGAATGCCCACTTCCTCGGCCACCGCAGCAATGGTGTGGTTGTTCTGCACCAGCAGCTGCGCAGCACGGTTGACCCGCTGGGTGTTGATATAATCGATGAGGGTGGTGCCGGTCTCCTGCTTGAACAGGGCCGACAGGTACGACGGACTGATGAAGCACATGGCAGCCAGGCTTTTCAGGGTCAGCGGCTCGGCCACATTCAGGTTGACGTAGTTCATCACTTTCTGGACGGCAGGCGAATACTCCTTCAGGGAGTAGCGGCGGACGTAGGCGCAGTAATCCCGCACCATCTGCCACATCATCTCGTTGGGAATGTCGTCAGCGTCCTCAATGATCCGGGCATACTTGCTGGAAATGGCATCAATATAATAAGGATGCACCTTGCTGGGCTCAATGGCCTTGCGCAGCAGGGTGTTGAAGATGATCATCTTGTTCTTCTGCTGGTAGAGGGTGCCCTCGAACCGGCCGCCATAGGTAAAGCGGGAGTGCTGGTGCATGGCCTGAATGGCGGCCTCATCGTCGCCGCGGGAAACCGCTTCCAGAATGCGGTTCTCCGATTCATACCGCTGCTCCAGCATGGCAACGGGGATCTCCTTCTGGAACTCCGGCTCACTGAAATAGCGGGTGTCCGGGTGGAACCGGAAGGGCAGGAACTCCTTCACCTCCCGCACATCCAGCTCTTTGCCCGGCAGCATGGTCTCCACGATCACCCGGATGGCGCTGTACAAATCGTTTGCTTCCAGGATCTTAACGCCGTTGTAGTATTCCTGCACGGCTGCTTCGCCGGCTTCGCCCAGATACCGCCTGGCCCATTTGCGGGCAGATTCGCTGCGGGGGCCAATGGTCCAGGGGCCCACCAGGAACACGGTGTCCGCCTCGTCCGGGATGCGGAACAGAGCAAAGTGCAGCTCAAAGGTCCCTTCCACAAACAGCAGGGTGTTTTCCGGGGTATTCTCCAGCAGCACACGGCCAAACTCCTGCCAATCGAACTGGGGGTCCAGCGACCGCCGCAGGCCGTAATCAAATTCCTCCAGCCCCTCAAAGGGCGCTTTTACCCGCCGGGTGGGGATATTCTGGATGGCCGCCAGTCTGCTCAACAACTGCAAAGGATCTACCCGCATCGCTTCCCTGCTCCTTTTCCTCAACTTGTGTCCGGATCTTTACGATCTTTCCTGATATATTAGTATACATCAAAATTTACGCAGAAACAAGTAGAAAGAACAAGGCCCTCCCGGTTCGCCGGGAGGGCCTTGTATCAAAAATTATTTGCTATGCTTTTCAGCCAGCGCAGCAACGTTCTCCTCGACCTTTTTCTTGCTCAGGGGGTAGAGGAAAGCCAGGGCCAGCACGATGGCAACAAAGCCGATGATGGGAGCGATGCAGGCCAGGTTGAAGATGCCGCGGGTCACAGAGGGATCGAATGCGGTCGCTTCGCTGTAACCAATGATGCTCAGCAGAGCGCCGGTCAGGCCGGAGGAGAAAGCCTGGCCCAGCTTGCGGGCAAAGGAATAGACAGAGTAGATGGTGCCGTCCTCACGGACACCGTTGCGCACCTCGGCGTCGTCGATGACGTCAGTGATCATTGCCCAGATGATGGTGTTGAAGAAGCCCATGCCGATGTTGGCCAGGATGTAGAACACCATGTAGCCCCAGGCCGTTGCAGGACGGACGACGAAGCAGACGATATACACCACAGCAGAGAAGGTGCAGGACACCATGGCCAGCTCCTTCTTACCAAACTTTGCAGCCAGCTTGGAGGCAAAGGGTGCGCAGATGATCAGGGTGACAATGGTACCCAGCAGGCTGCTGGTGGACTGTGCGGCAGCGTTGCCGTAAACGTTGGGGTAAACATAACCGGCCAGGCTCAGGACGGTCAGCTGGCTCAGCAGCACAAAGATGGCAGCCACGATGATGCCCAGCAGAGCCTTGTTGGTGAACACGCTCTTAAAGATGGCGGAAGCAGTGATCTTCTGGTTATTGGCGGGCACTTCCACGCGCTCGCTGCTCAGCTTGAAGCAGATCAGGTAGCACAGGATAGCGCAGATGGAGAAGACACCTGCAATGATGGTCATGCGGGAGCCGGACATGACGGTCTTGCCGTCCACGACCACATAGGCCACCATGGGGGTAGCCACACCAATGACCATGTTGGCCAGGGTGGAGCCGATGGTGCGCCAGGTGGACAGCTCGGCACGGTCCTTGGGGTCAGCCGAGATGGCGGAAGCCATGGAGCCGTAGGGGATGTTGATGGAGGTGTAGAAGATGGAACCCCACAGGATGTAGGTCACAGCCAGCCATGCCACCTTAAAACCGTAGGGCATATTGGCCAGACCAGCCTGATAGATCAGGAAGGATGCAATGGCCACAGGGCCGCACATCCGCTTGATCCAGGGGCGGAACTTGCCGTCCTTGGTAGGCTTGGAGTGGTCCACGATCTGACCCATGCCCACATCGGTAAAGGCGTCCACAAAACGGGCCACCATCATCACAATGCCAACAACAGCGGCGTTGACGCCCATGACATCGGTGTAAAATTTCATCAGAAAGCTGGAAGAAAGCAGGAAGGTGAAGTCGTTGCCGAAATCACCAAACATGTAGCCGACCTTGTCCTTCATGCCAAAGGGGGCGGCTTTCTTCATCTCATTTGCCATTTGGTTCTCCTTTTTGCTATGATCTTGCAGTGTCTCTTGCGGTTTCTGATATACAACAAAGCACAGTTCGGTGTATATTTTATTGAACGCAACTATTATGTCAAAATTTTAGCAATACTCGTTAGAACAATTTTTAGGTCAATTAGTACAATTTTGCGATTTTATCTTTGTGCATGTTCACAAATTTCTCATATTTTCTGTTTCAGCCTCTTTCCAGCCGTCTTTTTCTTGTCCGGTTTGCTGCGGCACCGGAAAAGGCGCTGTCCCCTTTTGCCTCCCGTTTGCGATCTATAATAGGTATTCTGCCCGGAACAGCGCCTGTTTTTTCTGAAAAAAGTCTGGATTTATTCAAAAATCGTTCTATTCCTTTTTCCAAAAATCTGTCATACTAGACCCAGAAACAAGAGAGCCCCCTGCGGCTCAAACGTGTCAGGATCTATGAATGTGAGGTTATTGCAATGAACAACAAGTCTCTGCTCTATCCCTGCGTCTCCGCCTCCCGCCGGGCTGTCAGCCTGGACGGCATGTGGCGCTTCAGCTTCGACCCCAAGAGTGAGGGTGTTGAGGCAAACTGGGCCAACGGTCTGCCCCAGAGCATTTCCATGCCTGTGCCCGCTTCCTTCTGCGACTTCTTCACCGACAAGGACTCCCGCGAATACTGCGGCGATTTCTGGTACGAGACCGACTTCTTCGTGCCCGGCGAATGGAGCGGCCGTGACATCGCCATCCGCTTTGGCTCCGCCACCCACCACGCCCGCATCTTTGTCAACGGCGTGGAAGTGGCCCAGCACGAGGGCGGCTTCCTGCCCTTTGATGCCATTGTCACCGACATCGTGCGCTACAACCAGTTCAACAAGCTCAGCGTCCTGCTGAACAACGAGCTGAACGAGTACATGCTGCCCGCCGGTCAGACCAGCGTACTGTCCAACGGCAAAAAGGTGGCTGCCCCCTACTTTGACTTCTACAACTACGCCGGCATCCACCGCCCGGTCAAGCTGCTGGCCCTGCCCACCGAGCGCGTGCTGGACTACGAAGTGACCCACCGCCTGACTGCCGACGGCGCCGAAGTGGACTACACCGTGACCACCAACGGCGACCACGAAGTGACCGTGGAGCTGTACGACGGCACCACCAAGGTGGCCGAAGCCACCGGCAAGAAGGGCACTCTGGTGGTCAAGGACGCCAAGCTCTGGAACGTCCACGCCGCCTACCTGTACAACATCGTCATCCGTATCCACGACGGCAGCGCCGTGCTGGATGAGTACACCGAGAAGATGGGCATCCGCACCTTTGAGCTGAAGGACGGCCACTTCCTGCTGAACGGCAAGCCCGTCTACCTGCGCGGCTTCGGCAAGCACGAAGATGCCGACATC
>CAVDVT010000083.1:0-830 GCA_963612415.1 bacterium
GCTATCAGGTGCATCAGAATCCTGATGAAACAAAATTGATTTTCAGAGCATCGATAAATGAACTGCATCTGATGGATATGGTTTATCTGAAAGCATCACAGATAGAAGTGGTTGCAGGTCTACACCCGGAAAGTGTATTTTTCTGCTATTTGGTTCTTGAAAGTGCAAGACAGCTGAAAAAGAAACCGCTTTCCGGGGAAGATATGCTTTTATACCAGAAAGCCATTAAGACTTATGAAGGAAAGAAAAAATCGAAAAACGTTAAAAAGAAATTGGAAGCAGAACAGCCTGAAAAACAAGAAACGACATCCATAACAAAAACGGAAATTCCTCCCGAACTGTCAACTGGATTTAAGGCAGAAAAACATACGCTTTATGTGTATCAGGGAAGAATCAAGTGCGTAAGAGAACATCATTTGATTGAATGTGTCACGGCAAAAATTCCGACAGCAGGGAATGTGACTGCAATTTTGAATGTGAATCTATGCAAAAAGTGCCGGCGCTTTTATATCAGTTATGATGAATATTCCGGCTATTTGAAAAAATATAAATCGCTGTTAACTCATATTGTCCTTGTAAATAGAAATGGAACGGAAAATTTTTCCAGCGATTTCGCAGAGGCTTCGCCGCTTAAACTCTGTGGTTATTCGGTCTCTCAAAGCAAAGGTTTTACACAGCAGGAGAGAGAACGTATCCTGACAGAGGTGATTCACAAAGGAATCATGTCAAAAGCGGATGTGATTCAATACTTGAGTTGGTTTATCAAGATGAATGGCCGCAAAACCGGAAATGTTTCCGCAAAAGAAAAATGGGAGAGTGACCTTGCATTT
>CAVDVT010000083.1:840-6652 GCA_963612415.1 bacterium
CTTCCATGCAGGAAAAGGACTGAACTCTCCGGAACTCATCCTCTATTCTACCATAGGAACCTTTGCTTTGCTACCGATTTTTGTATGTTGGTGAATCGGCGCAAAAAGATTCCCCCGCTGGGCACTGCAAGCCCGGCGGGGGAATTTTTGCGTGATCGGTTTTTATGCGGCGTCTACAAATTCTTCGGGGTCCTGTACGGCTTCGTCCAGCGCTTCCTCGGTGCTGTCGGGCACCTCGTCGGTCTGTTCCGGGTGGAGCAGGGCGTTGAGCAGGTCGCGGAAGTCCACAAGCGTATCGTCCGCCTTCTGATGCTGGGCCAGCAGATTCTGCACCATGTCCGGCTTGTCGGTGATCAAATCATCCACACCAAGCTCCAGCATATGGGAAGCATCCTCCTCCCGGACGATCGTCCAGGCTGAAACGGTCTTGCCCCGGCGGTGGAGCTGGTTGACCATGCCGGAGGTGATAAAGGTGTTCTCAACGCTGAAAAAGTCGGCGTCCGGCAGGTCGTAGTAATTGCCTACGCCCAGCGCCAGAATATAGCCGGTGGGAATATCCGGAGCCAGCGCCTTGACCTTGTGCAGGGTCTCGTAACTCTGGGAGGTGACGACGCAGTTGGAGCCATCAAAGCCGTACTCCCGCAGCAGGCGGACGGTCTCGGCTTCCAAGGTGGGGGTGGAGGCGTTGGGCTTGATCTCCACGTTCAGGCCGATGCGCCCCTGACACAGCTGCAGCACCTGTTCAAAGGTGGGCAGCTGTGTGCCTGCAAAGCGGGTGCTGAACCAGCTTCCGGCATCCAGCTGCTCCACCTCGGCATAGGTCAGGTCGTAGATCTTTGCATTTTTGCCGGTGCAGCGCTTCAGGCTGGCATCGTGGGTCACCATCACAACGCCGTCCTTTGTCATCTGGACATCCAGCTCAATGCGGTCGCCGCCTTTGAGGATGGCCGAACGGAACGCGGGCAGGGTGTTCTCCGGTGCTACGGAGCAGTCGCCCCGGTGGAAGGTGACCAGCGGGGTCACGCCGCCCACGGCGGTGAGCAGGGCGTTGTCCTGGGGCAGAGAGTAAAGGTAGACTGCCGCAGCGCAGGAGATCAGGGTGACCCCGGCAGCCATGCCGGCCAGCAGCCTGCCGCCGGAGCGAGCGCGTTTTCCGTCCAGGCTGGCTTCCAGTTCCTGCCTGCGGCGGTGCTGATGGAGCAGTGCGAGGATGCTGCACTGCCCGATGCTGAGGCTGCAGTCCAGCAGAAACCCGAAGAAGGGAAACGCCACGGTCATCAGCACACGGGAAAACAGCAGCATGGCCCGGGTGCTGCGCAGGCCGACGAGGGCCGCACACCCGTACAGCAGGCCGGACGCGCCAAAGTAGAGGAGCAGCGCTCCTGCCAGCACCCCAAGGTTCCAGCGCAGCAGTACAGCCAGAAGCCGGAAGAATTTCTTTTTTACGTAGGAAAAACTTTCCCGCGCAGCTTCCGGCAGATCTTTGCGTTCCAGCGTGAACAGGGGCAGCACCATGATCCAGAACAGCGTCAGCAGAAGTGCTGCGGCCAGCACGGCACCATAGACCCCCAGATAAAGCGGTTTTGCCCGGATCAGGCTCATAAAGTAGGCCGGAACGGCCAGCTGGGTGATGTAGCTGGAAGCTACAAAGATGTTCGTAAAGGGAATGAGCAGGATGCTGTACACCAGCAAAAGCCAGTTTCTGGGCCGCACGATATGGCGGATGTCGGTCAAGGAATGCCAGAACAGGGAGGAAAGACGAACTTTTTCACCCCGGCGGACGGTGTCAAAGCCGTGGAGCAGGATGGAAAATTCATACAGGTTCCAGAGTGCGACCAGAATGGCGATGACTCCAATGCCGCACAGGACGGCAGGCGAGGTGAAGATCTGGTTTGCGCTGCTGTTGTTCAGGTAGTTGATCGGCAAAAAGCGGAGCAGCAGGGCCCAGATGCTTTGCATGGCGGGCAGAAATACCAGGTTTGTCAGTGCTTTGTAAAGGATGACAGCAGCCAGAATGGCAGCACCGCCGCAGCGCTGCAAAGCCCGGGCTGCATCCCGGATGCCTTTGTATGTCTGGTTGGCCTGGCGGAACGCTTGGAATGGATGATGCAATATCGATTCACCTCGAGGGGGAACAGCTCTTGACAGAAACTTTTCCGAAATTATAATTCTTTTATAAGTAGTATAGCACAAAGAACAGGAAAAGAAAACGACGGGAACTGACATCTTTGTCTAAAATGCAGGGGGATGCCGCCCGGATGCTTCCATCCGATAAAAAAGCGTGATACAATAAAAAGAAACAGGATCAAGGGGAGGTACCAAACTTTGTACAGTGAAAAGAAAGCGGCCCTTGCCGCAGAACTGAGCCTGAAGCGTCCGGCTGTGCTGGCGGTCAGCGGTGCGCCGCGCAGCGGCAAGACCACCCTGCTGGAAACGATCATTCCGCTGCTGCGGGCACAGGGCCTCAAGGTGGGCGTGATCAAACAGGGCGGCCCTGCGTTTACCCCCGATGTGCCGGGCACCGACGGCAGCCGCCTGCACAAGGCCGGGGCACAGGGCGTGGCAGTGTTTTCCGGCGGCAATTACCTGCTGACGGAGGAATTCTGCCTGAATGAGCAGGATCTGCTGGCGTTGTTTGAACGCCACAGTTACGATCTGGTGCTGATGGAGGGCTTTGCCGACAGCGGCTGGCCCAAGATCGAAGTAGTGCGCAAAGCGGTTTCGGAGGAACCCGTTTCGTTTGAGCCGCTGGCGCTGGTGGGGGACATTCCGGGGGCAGACTTTGCATTGGATGAGCCGCAAACGCTGGCAGACTGGATCGCCGCGCAGATGCCGGCACTGTAAACAGGGAGGAACTGTGCAATGAAACTGATCCGTACCGAAGATGCGGTGGGGCAGGTGCTTTGCCACGATATCACCCAGATCATCCCGGGCGAGTTCAAAGGGGCAAAGTTCCGCAAAGGACATATCGTCCAGCCGGAGGATATCCCGGTGCTGCTCTCCATTGGCAAGGAGAATCTCTACGTCTGGGAGAAGAAACCCGGCATCCTGCACGAAGATGAAGCAGCTGCGCTGCTCTACAAGGCCGCTGCAGGCAGGAACATCCACGGCACTGAGCCCAAAGAGGGCAAGATCGAGCTGATCGCGGACTGTGACGGTCTGCTGAAGATCAACCGGGAAGCCCTGCTGGCCGTGAACCGCACCCCGCAGATGATGATCGCCACCGTTCACGGGGATCTCCCGGTGAAAAAAGGCGCAAAGCTGGCCGGCACCCGCATCATCCCGCTGGTGATCGAGCAGGAAAAAATGGATGCCATGCAGGCTGCAACCGGCCCGGAGCCGATCCTGAACGTGCTGCCCTTCCACCCGAAGAAGTTTGCGGTCATCACCACGGGCAGCGAGGTGTTCAAAGGGCGCATTGAGGACAAATTTACCCCCATTCTGGTGGATAAGCTGGCCGAGTACAGCTGTGAGATGACTTACCACAAGATTTGCGATGATGACCCGGCGGGCATCACGGCGGCCATTCTGGAAGCAAAGGCTGCCGGGTGTGAGCTGATCTTCACCACCGGCGGCATGAGCGTGGACCCGGACGACCGCACCCCGCTGGCCATCAAAAACACCGGGGCGGAGATCATCACCTACGGTGCCCCGGTGCTGCCGGGTGCCATGTTCCTGGTCAGTTATCTGGAAGGGGTGCCCGTCTGCGGCCTGCCCGGCTGTGTGATGTATGCCAAGCGCACCATTTTTGATCTGCTGCTGCCCCGCCTGCTGGCCGATGACCCCATTACCGCAGACGATATCGCCCGGCTGGGTGAGGGTGGGCTCTGCCTTGGCTGCGCCGACTGTCATTGGCCCAACTGCGGATTCGGGCACTGTTAAGAGGTTTTTATGCAAAACACTTTATCCCATTTTGATCACAACGGCAACGCCCAGATGGTGGATGTGAGCGGAAAGCCGGTGACGGCCCGGGAGGCCACGGCCCACGGGTGTATCACCATGAACGACGAAGCTTTTGCTGCCGTGGAAAGCGGTACCGTAAAAAAAGGCGATGTGCTGGGCGTGGCCCGGGTGGCAGGCATCATGGCCACCAAGCGCACCAGCGACCTGATCCCCCTGTGCCACCCGCTGCCCCTGACAAAGGTGGCCATCGATTTTCGTCTTTGCCCCGAGCGCCGGGCTGTGGAGGTGCTGTGTACCGTAAAGACCAGCGGTGTCACCGGCGTGGAGATGGAAGCCCTGACCGGCGCTTCTGCCGCCCTGCTCACCATCTATGATATGTGTAAGGCTGTGGACAAGGGAATGGAGCTGGGCGAGATCTACCTTGTAAAAAAGAGCGGCGGCAAAAGCGGCCTGTATGTGCGGGCAGAGGGCGGTTATGTTTGATTCCACAGGCCGCAGCATCCATTATCTCCGCCTTTCCGTCACCGACCGGTGCAACCTGCGCTGCCGATACTGCATGCCGGACGGCGTGCCCGCCTGCCGCCACGAAGATGTTCTGACTTACGAGGAATTTCTCCGCCTTGCGGCCCTGTTTGCCCGGTGCGGTGTGGATACGGTGCGGGTCACCGGCGGGGAACCGCTGGTGCGCCGGGGCGTGGAGCAGCTGGTGGCGGGGCTGAAAAGCACCCCCGGCATCCGCAAAGTGACCCTGACTACAAACGGCGTCCTGCTGGAAGAAAAACTGCCCGCTCTGCTTGCCGCCGGGCTGGACAGCGTGAACATCAGCCTGGACACGTTGGACCCCGGGACCTTCCGGTGCATTACGGCCCGGGATGCGTTTGCCGCTGTGCAAAACGGCATCCGGGCCGCACTGGAAAGCGGCCTGCCCGTCAAGCTGAACTGTGTGCCGCAGGCAGGCGTCAACGAAGGGGAGCTGGAAGCGCTTGCTGCTCTGGCCATTGACCAGCCCCTGCAGGTGCGGTTCATTGAGATGATGCCCATCGGGTTTGGGGCGGCGATGCCCTGCATGGCAGGTCCCGATGTGCTGGCCCGACTGAAACGCCGCTGGCCTGGGCTGGAACCATTGCCCGGGGAATATTCTTCTGCGTTTGGCGATGGCCCGGCGGTCTATTACGCGGCTCCCGGCTGGCAGGGGAGCGTGGGGCTCATTGCCGCTGTGCATGGCAAGTTCTGCGCTTCCTGCAACCGGGTGCGGCTGACAAGTCAGGGCTTTCTGCGTCCCTGTCTTGCCAGTGAGGCAGGCTGTGATCTGCGGGCGCTCCTGCGGGGCGGCGCATCCGATGCCGAACTGCTGGATGCCATTCGGAAAAGCATCTGGGAAAAGCCCCGCGAACATCATTTTGAAGCGGCGGACAGGCCCGCGACCCGCGGGATGTACCGCATTGGAGGATAGATCATCATGGGAAAACTTCTGGCTGTCTGCACCAGCCCCCAGCGGGGCACGACCAAAACGCCGGTGGAAAGCGCACACCTGACCCCGGAATGGGGCATTGAGGGGGACGCCCACGGCGGCAACTGGCATCGGCAGGTCAGTCTGCTGAGCGCTGAAAAAATTGAGCAGTTCCGCAGGAAATTCTGGGTGGAGTACGGTGCTTTTGGCGAGAATCTTGTGGTGGAAGGCTTTGATTTTGCCGCTCTGCCCGTGCCCAGCCGGTTTGCCATCGGGGATGTGGTGCTGGAGATGACCCAGATCGGCAAGGAGTGCCACAATGACTGCGCCATCAAACAGCAGACCGGTGCGTGCATCATGCCCCGGGAGGGCGTGTTCGCCCGTGTGATCCACGGCGGCACCATCCGTACAGGGGATGAAGTGACTCTGCTTCCCTCTGAGGAGAATGCCCCTCTGCGG
>CAVDVT010000084.1:0-6585 GCA_963612415.1 bacterium
GTACTGGATGAGCTGGCGGGGGTAGGTGAGGCGGTGCTTGTTGGAGGAAGCGTTCTTGCTCCACGGGTTGCAGAAGTTGATATAGATGCGGCTGACCGTGTCGGCAGCGGTGATCACGCCCTTGATCCGCTCAATGTCGGTACTCATGATCTTCACGTTGTCAATGGGGCGGCCCGCAGCCTGATAGGCGGCCTCGATCTTCCGCTTGGCAAGGATCAGCACCTTGTCGGTGATGTCGATGCCCAGATAGTTGTTCTCCGGGTGGGCGCAGGCCAGCTGGGAGATGAAGCCGCCCTTGCCGCAGCCCAGCTCCAGCACAAAGGGCTGTTCCGGGCGGGCGTACTGCGCATGCCACTTGCCGCCCCAGATCAGGGGCTCATGAACATGGAAGTCGGCAGCCATCAGCTCGTCGTGGGCATAGGGTTTGAAACGCATTCTCATAGTTTATTCTCCTTCAAAAACTTCTCAACTTCTTCCGGTTTTGCTTCGCAGCTCCCCTGACAGATCCCGGGTTTGCCGCCGCCGCGGCCGTTCAGGGCGGCGTTCAGGGCCTTGGTCAGGGCGCGGACATCCCCGCCCGCCTGTGCAAGACAGTAGCCGGTGCCCTTTTCGTTGGCCGTCAGGGCTGCGCACAGGCCGGTGGTGGCCTCTGTCAGGCGGACGGCCAGCCGGTGCAGGCCGTCCGGGTCCAGCCCGGGCACGATGCGGATGGCATCGGCTCCCGGCTCCGCCTGCGCGGCCAGCGCATCGAACAGCTGGCTGCACAGCCCGAAATGGGTGAACTTCAGGGCGGTGTACTCGTCGTAAACGCGGTGGACGGCTACTGCGGTCTGGTCGGCCTTGGCGCTGAGCAGGGCACCAATGTCAGCCTGCCGGGCCCGCATGGCCTGGGCCGCTTCCAGTGCCCGGCCGCCGCAGACGATGCTCAGCCGGACGCCGCCCTTGTAGTTTTCCGCAGATAAAATTTTGATCTGGCCCACCGCGCCGGTAAAGGCGGTGTGGGTGCCGCAGCAGGCGCAGACATCCGCCCCCGGGATGGTCACGATGCGCACCTGCCCCTCGATCTCCTTTTTGGAGCGGTAGGTCAGCCGGGCCAGCTCCTCCGGGGTGGGGTAGGAGATGACCACCGGCACGTTCTGCCAGATGATCCGGTTGGCGGCCGTCTCGGCGGCTTTCAGCCTCTCGGCGGAGATGGGTACGCTGGTGTCCATCCGCACGGCGTCGGCTCCGATGTGAAAGCCTACGTTCTCGGCCCCAAACATACTGTGCAGGATGCCGGAGAGGATGTGTTCGCCGGTGTGCTGCTGCATCTTGTCAAAGCGCCACTCCCAGTCGATGGCTTCCTGCACCTGGGCCCCGGGCACGGCCCCGGCGGGCAGGGAAGGAACGCTGTGCCAGATGACGCCCTCGTGTTCGTGGACATCCGTAACGGTCAGCAGGGTGCCGTCCGGCAGGGCCAGGGTGCCTTTGTCGGCAGGCTGGCCGCCGCCCTCGGGGTAAAACACCGTGCCGTCCAGCGCAATGCGCCCGCCGCCCGTCTTTGCATCCGGCTCGGCGGCTAAGATGCGCCCCGCCGCTTCCCGGCGGTAGGCGTCCTGTTCAAAGTATTTCTCAGTGCGCTGCATGGCGCAAATACCTCCTGATAGCTTTGCTTGGTTGGTGGGCCGGGAGTTTCTCCGAGGACCGTCCGCTGGGGTGGGACCCTGTTGCCGCAGGCAATAGGGCGGGCGATGGAATGGCCCGATCCGTGTCCGAGGAGAAACTGCCAGCCCACTGGCTACTAAAATTAAGTATACCACGTTTTTTGCCTGTGGAAAATAGTCTGCGGTTATGTTATGATAAGAATCAAACAAGCGGCCTGAAAAATGTTACAGACAAGGAAGGATCAATCATGCGTGAAAGTGGTATTCTGATGCCGGTGTCCAGCCTGCCCGGGCCTTACGGGATCGGCTGTTTTGGCAAAGAGGCAGAAAAATTTGTGGATTTCCTCGCGGCGGCGGGCCAGAAGATCTGGCAGATCCTGCCGCTGAGCCCCACGGGCTACGGCGACAGCCCCTACCAGAGCTGCTCGGCCTTTGCGGGCAACCCCTATTTCATTGATCTGGATGCCCTGAAGGCCGACGGCCTGCTGACCGCCGCCCAGCTCAAGGCAGAACCGTGGGGCGAGGACGCCCTGAACGTGGACTACGGCACCCTGTACACCAGCCGCTACAAGATCCTGCGCATGGCCTACGCCGCATGGCAGAAGCAGTGTGCAGACAAGCACGGCTGCGCCCACTATTATCCGGACGACTACTATGCCTTCACGCTGGAAAATGAGAGCTGGCTGGAGGACTACGCCCTGTACATGGCCCTCAAAACGGCAAATGAGATGAAAAGCTGGACCGAGTGGCCCCGCGAGTACCGGCTACGGGATGCCGCTGCGCTGGAAGCCTTCCGGGCCGAAAACGCGAAGGAGATCGGTTTCTGGAAGTTTTTGCAGTATGAGTTCGGCATCCAGTGGAAAAAGCTGAAAGCCTACGCCAATGCGCAGGGCGTACAGATCCTGGGCGATATCCCCATCTACGTCTCTGCCGACTCAGTGGACGCCTGGGTGGGCGGCAGTCTGTTTGAGCTGAACCCGGACGGCAGCTTTGCCCGGGTGGCCGGCTGCCCGCCGGATTACTTCTCGGCCGACGGCCAGCTGTGGGGCAACCCGCTGTACAACTGGCCCTACCACCAGCAGACCGGTTACGCCTGGTGGATCCAGCGCGTCCGCCATGCGCTGGGCATCTACGATCTGCTCCGCATCGACCACTTCCGCGGCTTTGATACCTACTGGGCCATCCCGGCGGGCAGTCCCACGGCCAAGACCGGCAAGTGGGAGATCGGCCCCCGGATGGAGCTGTTCCATGCACTGGAAAATGCGCTGGGCAAGCTGCCCATCATTGCGGAAGATCTGGGCGACCTTGTGCCCAGTGTGCGGGAACTGCTGGCCGACAGCACCTTCCCGGGCATGAAGGTGCTGCAATTCGCCTTTGGCGGCGGGGACAACGAGTACCTGCCCCACAACCATGTCAAGAACAGCGTGGTCTACCCCGGCACCCACGACAACACCACTCTGGCCGACTGGTGGGAGAACGGTGCCACTGCCAAGGAAAAGGCAGCGGCTGCAGCCTACCTTCACCTGACCTCCTGCAAGCCCACCGCCAAAGAGGTGGCAGCGGTCAAGACGGATGCTGCCCGCACGGCCCTGCTCCGGGCGGCCCTTGGCTCGGTGGCCGACCGCACCATCATCCCCATGGCCGACTGGCTGGGCTTGGGCGCTGAAGCCCATCTGAACAGCCCGGGCAAGCTGGGCGGCAACTGGACCTGGCGCGCTGCGGCCGGGTTTGATACCGAAGCGCTGGCAAAGCAGATCAAAGCCGAGTGCGAAGTGTATTGCCGTGCATAACCACACCCAAATCAGGGAGCTGGTTTAGCAATTTGACGAAAATGTAAAAAAATACGTTAAAGATTGTGCATTTTGCTGGCAACCTCTGCCATAAGGTGGTATAATCCTTGGTAACATGAGCCGTAATTTCGGCGGCTCTGTGGCAAGGATGTGCCGGGAGGGAGAATCCGGCATCTGATGATGGGGAAAAACGCATGAAAAAAGAATGGACGGAACAGGACCTGCGCGCCTTTGTGGAGAACGCACAGACTGCCTTTGAGGACGTCACGCTGGTGCAGGCAGACGAGGAAGCAGCCCGCACTTGGCAGGATGACGGCCTGATGGTGGACTATGTGCTGCGCAGCGGGCAGGTGGACTGTGTTCTGCGCCGGCTGATCGAGGCCGACGGCAAGCTCTGGCAGCTGCAGATGACAGCTCCGCTGGCAGGCAGCGACCTGCCGGAAGACCGGATGACCCCCCGGGAGCGGGAACTCTGCCGGGACGATATGAACCACGATTTCCTTTCGGGCGTGTTCAACCGCCGCTATTTTGAAACCGAGTTCACCACCCGGCTGGACGAGTGGACGGACGCCCACCGCTGCGCTTCGCTGGCGCTGGTGGAGCTGGACGATGCGGAAGCCCTGAAGGCAAAACAGGGCGATGCCGTGATGGATCAGCTGGTCTGCTTTGTGGCCAACCAGTGGAAAAAGCACTACGACCGTCCGGCAGAGCGGGTGGTCTGCCGCCTGAGCGACACCCTGTTTGCCATTGGCTGTGCCGACAAGAGCTGTGCCGAACTGGCAGAGGAACTGCGGGGCATTTACGCGGAAATGCCCCGGGAGTGTGTGGCCTCGGTGGGCCTGATGCGCCGGGTGCCCTTTACCCAGTCCATTGGCTGTGCCTGCACCTGCGAGGTGCGGGGCAAGAACTGGGATGCTCTGTATCAGCTGTGCGAACAGCGCCTGAAGGCTGCCCAGAGCGCGGGCGGCAGTCAGATCTGCGCGGAATAACCTGTAAAACGAATAAGGCCCCTCTTTTTGCGCACACTAAGGCAAAAAGGGGGGCCTTTTGTATGGAAAATCAGAAAAATGACAACCTGAATTTATTGGAAGCCGTGGTGCAGAACACCGAGATGGGCAAGAACACGCTGGAACAGATCGTGCCCATGACAGAGGACGCCGCGTTCCGGGCCGAGCTTCTGCGGGAGCGGAACATCTACCGGGAACTCAATCAGGAAGCCCACACTGCCATAGAAGCCTGCGGCGGCACGGCCCAGGGGCAGAGCGCCATGGCAAAGCTCAACACCAAAATGGGTATCAGCATGAAGACCCTGACCGACAAATCTACCCGCAATCTGGCCGAGATGCTCACGCAGGGCAGCGGCATGGGTGTGGTGGACTGCATCAAGAGCCAGAAGGACTACCCGGATGCAGCCCCCGGCTCCAAGCGGCTGATGCAGAAGCTGCAGGATTTTCAGGAGGAGAGCCGGCTCAAGCTGGAGCAATTCCTGTGATATGAAAAGAAGCCGGTCGTATGACCGGCTTCTTTTGTGCTGTTTTACAGGCTCTCCACCATGGCTGCCACGATCTTGGTGGCGGTGGCGACATACTCCGCGATGCTGAACTTCTTGACGACCAGAACTTCGTGGCCGTCTTCGTCGGCATTGTCGCTCATGGCGCGCAGGATGACGCAGGGAACGCCGTTCTTGGCGGCGATCTGGCTCACAGCGGCACCCTCCATCTCCACACAGTCGGGGGCGCACTTGGCCTCGATGGCGGCCTTGGTCACGCTGTCGCCCACAAACAGGTCGCCGGTGGCGATCTTGCCGGTCAGCGCCTTGACGCCTGCGGCGGCGCAGGCCTTTTCTGCAGCGGCGATCAGCTCCGGGTCACCGGTGTATTCCTTAAGGAAAGGCGGGTTCTGGCAGATCATATCCAGCTGGGCGTCGTGGTACAGCACCGTCTTGCCAATGACCACATCCCCGATGCCGATCTTGCTGGTCATGTTGCCCGCAATGCCGGAGAAGATGATCTTCTCGGCACCGTATTTGGTGACCAGCACCTGGGTGGTGGCGGCGGCGTTGGCCTTGCCCATGCCGGCGCAGCAGACCACCACTTCCTTACCGGCCAGCGTACCCTTGTGGTACTCCACGCCGCCGTAAGGCTCCACCGTGACATTTTCCAGCTTTGCACACAGCTGATCCACTTCATCGGGCATCGCGCCCATAATTCCGATAATCATAGATTACTCCTTAAACATTGAACAGGAACTCGATCACGTCGCCGTCCTTGACCACATACTCCTTGCCCTCGGTGCGCTGCAGGCCCTTGGCCTTGACAGCGGCGTAGTCAAAGTTGTTGGCCTCCAGATCGCCGTAGCCGATGACGCTGGCGCGGATGAAGCCGCGCTCAAAATCGCTGTGGATCTTGCCTGCGGCCTGGGGTGCCTTGGTGCCCTTGCGGATGGTCCAGGCGCGGCACTCCTTCTTGCCGTCGGTCAGGAAGGAGATCAGGCCCAGCAGGTCGTAGCTGGCGGTGATCAGGTTGTCCAGACCGCTGGCCTCGATGCCCATCTCGGCCAGGAAAGCCTTCTTTTCCTCAGGAGAGTAGTCGGCAATGTCCTCCTCGGTCTTGGCGCAGATGGGGATATAGCGGGCACCCTCCTCGGCGGCACGGGCGGCCACCAGCGGGACATACTTGTTGTTCTCGATGCCCTCCATCAGGTCATCTTCGCCCACGTTGCAGGCATACAGAACGGGCTTTGCACTCAGCAGGCCCATCTCGTGCAGGACCAGCTGCTGCTCAGCGTCGCCCTCGTCAAAATCAAAGCTGCGGGCGGGCTTGCCGGCGCTCAGGTGGTCGGCCAGCTTCTGCAGCCATGCGGCCTCGGCGGCAGCGCCCTTGTTGTTGCCGCTCTTGGCAGCCTTGGCCATCCGGCCTGCGCGGTTCTGCACCACTTCCAGGTCGGAGAGGATCAGCTCGTAGTCAATGGCGTCGATGTCGGCAATGGGGTCCACGGCTTCGGCCTTGGTCACATCCTCCACCACGTGGATGATGTTGTCGTCGTCAAAGCAGCGCACCACGTGAACAATGGCGTCGCACTCGCGGATGTGGCCCAGGAACTTGTTGCCCAGACCTGCGCCCTGGCTGGCACCCTTGACCAGACCGGCAATG
>CAVDVT010000085.1:0-5821 GCA_963612415.1 bacterium
GTACCATAATTGTGGTGCAATGGCAAGAGAACACCCCCGCTCGTTGTGAGCGGGGGTGTTGTGGTATAAAGAATTATTTCCGGCTGACCGCCTTATGATACACCGCATAAGCGATGGCGGCGGAGAGGACTTCGGTGATCCAGAAAGCATGCCAGACGCCGGTGGGGCCGATGCGGCGGCAGAGCAGCCATGCAATGGGCATGATGAACACCACGTAACGGCACAGGGAAATGACCAGCGAGGGCATTCCCTTGCCCAGACCCTCCAGAGCGCCGGAGGAGGTGGTGGACACTGCCGACACGATGAAGCCCAGGCAGATGACCCGCAGGGCGGTCTGGCCGATGGCGATGGTCTCGGGATTGGAGGTGAACAGACCCATCAGCGGGCCGGAGATGGTCAGGCAGAGCAGGGTGCCAACAGCCATGATGGCGGCGCTCAGGGCCAGGGTCAGGTTATAGAGCTTGGACACACGGCCATGCTCTTTGGCACCGTAGTTGTAGCCCACCAGCGGGCGCATGCCCTGCACGATGCCGTTGGCCGGCAGGTAGAGGAAGGTCTGCAACTTGTAGTAGATGCCCAGCACAACCACATAGCTCTGGGAGAAGGCCGCCAGCAGACCGTTCAGGAAGGTGACCAGCAGGCTGGGCAGGGCCAGGTTGAGGATGGCCGGGATGCCGATGGCATAGAGTTTGCCGTCGAGGGAGGCGTCCGGCCGGAGCAGGGAGAAGGAGAGCCGGACCGGCAGACCGGCGGTGAAATAGACGAACAGGTAGACGCAGAGGGTGACGGCCTGTCCGATGCCGGTGGCAAGGGCTGCGCCTGCAATGCCCAGGGCGGGCGCCGGGCCAAGCCCGAAGATCAGCACCGGGTCCAGCAGGATGTTGCACACACAGCCTGCGATCAGCGCGGCCATGGAAGTGTTCATCCGGCCAACGGCCTGAAAGATCTTTTCAAAGGCAAGGTTTGCCATGTTGACCAGGCTGAATGCAAAGACGATGGTGGAATAGGTGACGCCCATGCCGACCAAAGAAGCATCGTTGGTAAAACGGGCCAGGAAGCCGGGCATGATGGCGGTGCAGATGATCATGGCCAGCACACCGTGCAGCAGCGAGAAGGCCATGCCGTGGGTGGCGGACTTGTTGGCCCGCTCGTGGTCGCCTGCGCCCAGATACAGCGCGATCTGGGCGTTGATGCCCACGCCAAAGCCGATGGACACCGCATTGACGAAGTTCTGGATGGGGTACACCAGCGAGAGCGCCGTCATGGCCTGCTCGCTGATCTGCGCCACAAACAGGCTGTCCACAATGTTGTACAGCGAGTTGACCAGCATGGAGATGACATTGGGCAGGGCCATGGAGATCAGAAGCGGGAACACCGGCTTCGTCTTCATAAAAGTATCGTTCATGTTTTGGAAGGTCCTTTCTGAGAGATCATTCGGTGAGTGGCCGCAAAAAGCCCGGAGGGCTGCGACGAGACCCTCCGGGCGCAAAAGCGCCACACAACGGTGGGCTTTTGGCGAACCATTGTGTGGCGAAAAATAGCTCTGAAACGGATACTGTAAAAATCCACACGATATTTTAGGAACCTTAGAATAACACAGGAAAGCGGTTTTGTCAATACAAAAGTATGACTTTTACTTGTAAAGCTCACTCTTCAGGGCCGCAATGCGCTCCTTTTTCTGTGCTTCGTAGGAAGCCTGTGCCTGATCGGCCAGCTCGGTGCTTTGGCCGTTCTCAATGAGCAGGGTACGCATCTGGCTGATGATGCTGTCCACTTCCTTGTCGCAGGAGGACTGCAGCTTTTCCAGCTCCGAGGTCTTGCCCAGCACGATGGCGATCTTCCGGGTGGTGGTCTGCTTTTCTTTGGGCAGAGCCTTATACTCAGCCTTGGCGGAAGCGATGCAGCTGTTCAGGCCGCTTTCGGCCCGGGCCTTTACGGCGTAAAGCTGCTGGAGCAGGGCCTTCAGCTCGTCTTCGTAGGCGGGGTGGGTGGCAGAGGTGTCCGCTGTCTCCTCCGACGAAGAAGATGCGGACGATGCGGTGCCGGAGGATGCAGCTGCTTCCGAAGCGGGCGTCTGGGACGTTTCGGTCTGCTTCTGCTCCAGGTCAGCAAGGGTCAGCTCACCGGAGACCAGCTTTTCCAGATCTTCGCTGGTCAGGGAGGCAAACAGGGCAGAGGAAGCCTCTGCGGCTTCATCCTCTGCGGCAGAGGCACTTGCGGCGGCGCTGCTGGCAGCAGCCGCACTGTCCGAAGCGGCACTGCTGCCGCAGCCGGTCAACAGCAGGGCTGCAGCCATGGCCCCAGCCGTCAGGGCCATGGGGACGGAACGAAATTGAATCTTCATAAAACCTCACGGTATCAATCAATTTTTGGTTTGGAACAAGGATACTTTACCACGTTTCACAATTTTGCGCAAGTGTCGAAATTCAGCCAATGTCTGCGGGTGCTTGACAACGCCTGCCGGGCCGCCTACAATAAAATCATCAAGGAAAAAATGGGGGATACAGATGAAATGGATGATCGCTTCCGACCTGCATGGTTCGGCTTACTACTGTGAAAAAATGCTGGATGCTTTTGCGCGGGAGAGAGCTGGGCGGCTGTTCCTGCTGGGAGACCTGCTTTACCACGGCCCCCGCAACGATCTGCCCCGGGACTATGCGCCCAAGCAGGTCATCCCGATGCTGAACGGCCTGAAAGGAAAGCTGTTCTGCATCCGGGGCAACTGCGACGCCGAGGTGGACCAGATGGTGCTGGAGTTCCCGGTGCTGGCGGATTACGCGGTTCTGCCCACGGAACAGCGGCTCATTTATGCCACCCACGGACATATTTATAATACAAAGAACCTGCCGCCGCTGGCGCCGGGGGATATCCTGCTCCACGGCCACACCCATGTTCCGGCGTGGGAACCCTTTGGAGAGGGAAATCTTTACCTCAACCCGGGTTCCTTGAGCATCCCCAAGGAGAACAGTCCCCACAGCTATATGACGCTGGAAAACGGCCTGTTCCAGTGGAAGGAACTGGAAAGCGGGGAAGTGTACCACGAGCTGAAGATGTGATGTTCCGGGCAGGGCAGATTGCTTATTCAGGATCGTCCGGGTCGTCGGTGGGGTTGTCCAGCTCCTCACGGCGCTTTTGGGTGGCGTGCATAGAGACCTGCAAGATCACGAAGCAGAAGATCGCTGTGATGATGCCGGGGATAATGGCCCACAGCCAATAGCCGTTGGCAAGGCCGGTAATGACCGTTACGGCCGCACCTGCAAACAGGGCACCCACCACATTGGTGGTGGTGTTGGCGATGATATGGCGGTCCCACAGGCCATTGTGCAGGCATCGGATGACGATGTATGCACACCCGGCCATGAACACGACGAATTCGCCCATGAACTGAGCAGCCGGAGCGTGGAACAGGATCTGAAGAAGGATGGCCGCCAGCAGGCTGCTCCACAGCAGCCAGAAGCCCCGGGCTTCAATGTTAAGCAGCGTTTTCTCCTGCATTTCATCCAGCTGGTTTTTCTTATTGTACAGTGAAAATTTCATCGTTTATTCCTCCCAAAACAGGTCATCCAGCGTTTTGCCGAGAATTTTGCAGATACTGCGGCAAAGGTTGATGGTGGGGTTGTATTCGCCCTTTTCAATGGCGTTGATGGTCTGGCGGGAAACGCCCGCCGCTTCGGCCAGTGCGCTCTGGGTCATATCCTTTTCCGCACGGGCCGCTTTGAGTTTTAAGTTTTTCGGCATGATGTCACCTCGTAACAGGATGTGAGGGTGAGTTCCTTCCCTCTGACCACAGAATAGCATCCACCGGACAAAATGTCAAGTATAATTTACAAAAAGTCTGGTATATTGTCTTGCATTTCCGCGGTGGGTATGTTATGATTAACTCGCAAATAAAACATGGGAGGGGTATCCTGTTATGGTTGAAACGATTCTGAAAGTGAACGGTATGATGTGCGGGATGTGCGAGAGCCACATCAACGATGTGGTGCGCAAGAACGCCGAGGTAAATAAAGTGTCTTCTTCTCACACCAAAGGCGAGACGGTGATCGTCTCGGAAAAGCCGGTGGATGTGGAAAAGCTCAAGGCTGCCATTGCCGAGACCGGCTATACGGTGGTGGGGGTGCAGACCAAGCCCTATGAGAAGAAAGGGTTCTTTTCGTTCCTGAAAAAGTAACGGCTGAACCGCTGCACAGCGGGGCCGAAAACAGAACAACAGGAGGAACTTTGTTATGAGGATCTTGGTGTACGGTGCAGGTGTGCAGGGCTGCGAACTGGCTCACCGCCTGCTGCAGAACCAGAAGAATGTGGTCACTCTGCTGGCCCGGGGCGAGTGGAAGGAACGGATCGACCAGAAAGGTCTTGTGATCCGTCATCTGGTCCAGCTGCGGACCACCACCGACCGGGTCGCCACCATTGACACGCTGGCCCCGGACGATGTGTATGATCTGATCTTTGTCACGATGCAGGCCGGGCAGCTGCCCGATGTCCTGCCCATCCTCAAGGCGAACCAGAGCCAATATTTTGTCTTTATAGGCAATAATCCCCATGCCAAAGAGGTGCTGGAAGCGATGCAGCGCCCGGCAGACAAGATCGCCTTCGGGTTCCAGAGCAATGGCGGACGCCGGGAGTACGACCGGGTCATCAGCGCCCATCTGGGCATCAACATGACGGTCGGCGGGGCTACGACGCCTCTGGCAGGTGCGTTCCGGCTGCGGCTGCAGTCGGCCTTTGCCGGTACAAAGTACAAGCTGAATTACTACGATGATATGGACGAGTGGCTCAAGTGCCACATCGCCTTTATCCTGCCGGTCGCTTACGCCTGCTACGCCGTGGATGGGGAACTGCCCCGCACCACGGCAGAGCAGCGCAAGGCCATTGTGGACGCTGCCTGGGAGTGCTGTGAGATGCTGAAGGCTGCCGGTGTCCCGGTAAACGACGCCGACAACACCGACTGCTACCGGGAGGGCACCAAAAAGCGCAAACAGACCGACCGGATGGTGTACTGGATGGCCCAGACGCCCATTGGCAAGGTGTGTGCTTCTGACCACGCCATGCACGCGGTGGGGGAGATGCAGTATCTGGACGAAGCGTTCCAGGCCCTGCGCGCCAAAACCCAGGTCTCGATGACTGCGTGGGACAGCCTGCGGAAGTATCTGCCCAAAAAGAAAGGCTGAGCCATGAAAGTTTATTCGTTCGGGCGGGAGGATGCGCCCACCCTCATGCTTCTGCCGGGCACCTGCTGCCACTGGAAAAGCAATTTTGAGCGTGTGATCCCGCTGTTGGAGCCGGATTTTCATGTCCTGTGCGTTTCCTACGATGGCTTTGATGAAACGGAACCGGATGCTGTCTTCCACACCATGGAAGAAGAAGTGCTTCAGATCGAAGGTTACATCAAGGCAAAGCTGGACGGACATCTCCATGCAGCCTACGGGTGCAGCCTGGGCGGCAGCTTTGTGGGCCTGCTGGCTGCCCGGCAGAATATCCGGCTGGACATTGGCATTCTGGGCAGTTCCGATATGGATCAGTCCGGCCCCCTGAAGGCCCGCCTGATGACAGATGCTCTGGTGCCGCTGATCTATCCGGTGGTGCGGGATGGCAGGTTCAAGCTTGCCCTGCTCAACCACAAGATGGAAAAGCGGATGCTGACCGACCCGGCCTACACCGGTGCGTTCATGCAGATGATGGGCGGCTCGCGGCCTTATGTGAAGCTGGAAAGCTGCAAAAATCAGTTCTATTCCGACCTCATTACGCCGCTGCCCGACCAGATGGAGACGGACACCGAGATCCACATCTTCTACGCCCTGAAGAGGGGGCCGCAAAACAG
>CAVDVT010000085.1:5831-6565 GCA_963612415.1 bacterium
GGCCGCAGTACCGCGAACGGTATCTGCAGCACTTCAAAGATCCCATCATCCATGAGCAGGACCTGCAGCACGAAGAACTGCTGGCCTGCCACCCCAAAAAGTGGGCGGCCCTTGTAAAAGAGATCTGCCTGAATGAGGCATAAAACAGAACGGACCTGCCGGTTTTTACACCGACAGGTCCGTTTTTTGTCTTTATGCGTCTATATCCCAAAAGGTGTGAAGCTGCTGTTCCAGCTCAGCAGTGCTGCGCAGGAAGCGCAGGTGCTTCCAGTGCCGGGGGAACAGGCGGGTGTATTCCGGGCGGGCAAAGCGGTCGTCCAGAAGCAGCACCACGCCTTTGTCTTCCTGTGTCCGGATCACCCGTCCGGCGGCCTGCAGCACCTTGTTCATGCCCGGGAATCGGTAGGCATAGTCGAAGCCGGTGCCGCTGGCCGTGTCATAGTAGCGGCGCAGGATCTCCTGCCGGGGGTTCACCTGGGGCAGGCCAACCCCTACGATGGCGCAGCCGATGAGCCGGTCGCCCACAAGGTCAACGCCCTCCCCGAAGATGCCGCCCAGGACCCCGAAGCCCAGCAGAGTGCTGTCGGGGTCAGGCTGGAACTGTTCCAGAAAAGCGGCCCGCGCTGCATCGTCCAGGCCGCTTTCCTGTGCCAGTGTGCGGATGCCCGGGTAGCGTGCGGTGAAGTCCTCATAGACCTGCCGCAGGTAGGCATAACTGGGGAAAAAGGCCAGAT
>CAVDVT010000086.1:0-6537 GCA_963612415.1 bacterium
AGCGGGGGTCATGCGGCAGACCCGGCGCACCTGCCCGGCGGTGAGCTGGGCGTTGCAGCGCACCCCCTCAAAGCCGGGGGCAGCGTAGCGTTTGGCCTGCACAGCCCGGGCGGCAAGCACCTGCCGGCGCAGGTCGGCACTGCTTTCCGCCGGGGCAGAGGCGTGCAGCTCATCAAAGGCCACAGGGTCCATCTCTACGCAGAGATCGATGCGGTCCAGCAGCGGCCCGGACACCCGGCTGCGGTACTGCCGCACTGCGCTGGGCGAACAGGTGCAGGCCCGGGTGGGGTGGCCGTAGTAGCCGCATTTGCAGGGGTTCATGGCCGCCACCAGCTGGAACCGGCTGGGATAAGTGGCGCTGCCCGCCGCCCGGCTCACGGTGATCTGACCGTCTTCCAGCGGCTGACGCAGCACTTCCAGGCTGTCGCGGGAGAACTCCGGCAGTTCATCTAAAAATAGTACGCCGCAGTCGGCCAGGCTGCACTCGCCGGGGCGGAAGGTGTTGCCGCCGCCCGCCAGTGCCGCTGCGCTGGCCGAGTGGTGGGGACTGCGGAAGGGCCGGGCAGAGATCAGTCCACGCCCTTTGGGCAGCTGCCCGGCAATGGAGTAGATCTTGGTGGTCTCCACAGCTTCCTCCCGGGTCAGGGGCGGCAGGATGCCGGGCAGGCGCTTGGCCAGCATGGATTTGCCGGTGCCGGGCGCACCGATCAGCAGAACGTTGTGTCCGCCTGCGGCTGCCAGCACCATGGCCCGGCGGGCCAGCGGCTGGCCCATTACATCGGCAAAATCCGGGGCAGCGTTCCACCCGGCGGCGGGATCAAAGGGAAGGGGAAGGGCAGGCGCCAGCGGTGCAAGGCCCCGCAGGGCGTCCACCACTTCCCGGGCCGTGCGGGCGGGGAAGACCTGCATGGCTTCGCCCCCTGCCTCAGCAGCTTCGGCGGCGTTCTCGGCAGGCACATACAGGCTGCGGATGCCGTCTGCTGCTGCAGCCAGCGCCATGGGCAGCACACCGGAAACCGGACGCAGGCTGCCGTCCAGCGCCAGCTCTCCCAGAAAAGCGGTGTCGGCGGGCGGCTGCTCCATCTGCCCGGAGGAAGCCAGCACCGCCAGCAGCAGGGGCAGGTCATACACCGGGCCGCTCTTGCGGATATCTGCCGGGGCAAGGTTGACGGTGATGTGCCGGTCGGGCCACTTGTAGCCCAGATTCTTCATGGCGGAGCGGACGCGGTCGCCGCTTTCCCGCACGGCGGAGTCCGGCAGACCCACCAGCGAGAAGGCGGGCAGGCCGCCGGAGACATCGGCTTCCACGGCAACGGCAAAGCCGTTCAGGCCGTTCAGGCCATAGCTTTTCAGAACGGAATACATGAGCCCTCCTCACGCCGCGCGGAGCGGCAAAGAAATGGTAAAGAATGGATGAAACGTCAGCCTTCGACGGAAACTTTTTCTAAAAATAATTATAGTTGTGTACGTGAATCTTGTCAATGTGACAAAAATGGAGGGATGAAATCATGATCGTGAAAGAATATTGCCGCTACGTGCGCAGCTACTCGGAGCTGGAAGGGCTCCAGCAGGCCCACAGCCTGTGCTACTCGGCCCGCCGCACAGAGCAGGGCATCCTGCTGGAACTGGAGCTGCGGCAGGGAAAACTGCGGCAGGTCAGCCGGGTGCTGTGTCCGGGCGGGCCCTTTGCACCCCTGCTGCGGCTGACCCGCTACCTGTGCGAGAACGGCGTGGGGCCGGAGCAGTGGCTGGAAATGCTGGAAGATCTGCACCAGCCGTACCGTGTGCTGGGTGGAACAGAACCGCTCCAAACACTGGAAAATGCGGAAATCCCTGAAAAGTTTGTGGCATTTGTATGATTTGCGGGGCAAAACTTCTTACATAATATAGAATTGACACAGACGCCGGAAGCGTTTATAGTATAAATAGGTTTGGAAAAACTACCCCTGTGCGAAATAAGAGATTAAAGGTAAGGTGTGCAATATGTATCTGGATGAGTATAAGCGCTGGATGGCTGCGGACCTGGAGGACGCAGACCTGAAGCCGGAGCTGAGCAAGATCGAGGGAAATGACGAGGAGATCAAGGATCGCTTTGCCGTGGCACTGAAGTTCGGCACCGCCGGTCTGCGCGGCGTTCTGGGCGCCGGTACCAACCGCATGAACATTTATGTTGTCCGTCAGGCAACGCAGGGTCTGGCAAACTGGGTCAAGACCCAGGGCGGCACCCAGACGGTGGCCATCAGCTATGACAGCCGCCTCAAGAGCGATGTGTTTGCCAAGACCGCAGCCGGTGTTCTGGCTGCCAACGGCATCAAGGTGCGCATCTACGATGCCCTGATGCCTGTCCCGGCCCTGAGCTTTGCCACCCGTTACTATAACTGCAACGCAGGCATCATGGTCACGGCTTCCCACAACCCGGCCAAGTACAACGGCTACAAGGCCTACGGCCCGGACGGCTGCCAGATGACCGATGACGCCGCTGCCATTGTTTACGACGAGATCCAGAAGACCGATGTGCTGACCGGTGCCAAGTATATGTCCTTTGCCGCCGGTGTGGAGGAAGGTCTGATCCGCTTTGTGGGCGATGACTGCAAGAACGCCCTGTATGCTGCCATTGAGGCACGTCAGGTGCGCCCGGGTCTGTGCAAGACTGCCGGCCTGAAGCTGGTTTACAGCCCCCTGAACGGTTCCGGTCTGGTGCCGGTCACCCATGTCCTGAACGATATGGGCATCACCGATATCACCATCGTGCCCGAGCAGGAGTACCCCAACGGCTACTTCACCACCTGCTCCTACCCCAACCCGGAGATCTTTGCAGCCCTGAAGCTGGGCCTGGATCTGGCCACCGAGACCGGCGCAGACCTGATGCTGGCCACCGACCCCGATGCAGACCGCGTGGGCATTGCCATGAAGTGCCCGGACGGCAGCTATGAGCTGGTCTCCGGCAACGAAATGGGCGTTCTGCTGCTGGATTACATCTGCGCAGGCCGTATTGAAAAGGGCACCATGCCCGCAAACCCCGTAGCCGTCAAGTCCATCGTGTCCACCCCGCTGGCCGACGCTGTGGCAAAGCACTACGGTGTGGAGATGCGCAATGTGCTGACCGGCTTCAAGTGGATCGGCGACCAGATCGCAAACCTGGAAGCTGCCGGTGAAGTGGATCGCTTTATCTTCGGCTTTGAGGAGAGCTACGGCTATCTGGCCGGCCCCTATGTCCGCGATAAGGACGCTATTATCGGCTCCATGCTGATCTGCGAGATGGCTGCTTACTACCGCAGCATTGGTTCCTCCATCAAGCAACGTCTGGAGGAGATCTACGCACAGTACGGCCGCTACCTGAACAAGGTGGACAGCTTTGAGTTCCCCGGCCTGACCGGCATGGAGAAGATGGCTTCCATCATGCAGAAGCTGCGGGATGAGCCGTTGACCGAGATCGGCGGCCACAAGGTGGTCAAGGTCGTGGACTACAAGAAGCCCGAGGAGACCGGCCTGCCCGCTGCAAATGTCCTGATCTACACGCTGGAAAACGGCGCTACCGTTGTGGTGCGTCCCTCCGGCACTGAGCCCAAGATCAAGACTTACTTCACCACTCTGGGCAAGGATCTGGCTGAGGCACAGGCACAGAAGGATGCACTGGCCGCTGCCATTGAGCCCATCCTGAAGTAATTTTTCCAAAAAGTCATTTCTGCCCCTCTGCTGTGTGCAGGGGGGCATTTTTGCATAAGAATTTCAGTTGCAGTTTCCGCCCTGATACGCTATAATAAAATATGGTTTATTATAAGTAGTCAGAAGTAAGGGCAGGTGGCAGAATTGGAAAAGAAAGTTTCAGCAGTTCTGGTGGCTGCAGGTTCCTCCACCCGGATGGGATTCGACAAGCTCAGCTTTGATCTGGGTGGGGAAACTGTGGTGCAGCGGAGCATCCGCGCCTTTGCGGAGTGTGCGCTTGTGGACGAGATCGTTCTGGTGGCCGGGAAGAACCGGGAGTTTCTGGAACAGCAGGCAGCGGCCTGCAAAAAGCCGGTGCAGGTGGTGCAGGGCGGTGCTACCCGGGCTGAGAGCGCGAAGAACGGTGTGCTGGCGGCCCACGGGGAACTGGTGGCTGTCCACGATGCGGCCCGGCCTTTTGTGAGCCAGGCTGTGATCACAGCAGCGCTGGAAGCAGCCGCAGTGTGCGGTGCTGCTGCCCCGGCAGTCCCGGTCAAGGATACCGTGAAGCGGGCAGTGCGGGGCGACGGCAAGACCGTGCCGGAACACTGCATGGTCACGGACACCCCCGACCGAAGCACCCTGTATGCGGTGCAGACGCCCCAGTGCTTTGACCGGGCAGAATATCTTGCCGCACTGGAAGAACTGGACGAGGAAAAAGCCCGCCTTGTTACGGACGATTGCAGCCTGTTTGAGCTGACCGGACGCCCGGTGCAGCTGACCCAGGGCGATTACGCAAATTTGAAGATCACCACGCGGGAAGATCTGCCCCGCGCCGAACAGAAAGAGGAAAATACGATGCGCATTGGTCATGGTTATGATGTTCACCGCCTTGTTGAGGGCCGCAAGCTGATCCTGGGCGGCGTGGAAGTGCCGTTTGAAAAGGGTCTGCTGGGCCATTCGGACGCCGACGTGCTGGCCCACGCCGTGATGGACGCTGTGCTGGGCGCTGCCGCGCTGGGCGATATCGGCAAGCATTTCCCGGACACGGATCCGGAGTATGCCGGAGCCGACAGCCTGAAGCTGGCACAGCACGTGGCCCGCATCATGAAGGAACACGGCTGGAAGATCGTGAACATCGATTCCACCCTGCTGTGCCAGAAGCCCAAGCTGGCACCCTACATCCCCGCCATGCGGGAGAACCTGGCCGCTGCCTTTGGCATGCCGGTGGATGCCGTGAGCGTCAAGGCCACCACGGAGGAACATCTGGGCTTTACCGGCGAGGGCCTGGGCATTGCCGCCCATGCCGTTGCCCTGATCGAGAAGCTGTAACGGGAGAAGCATACCGATGACTCTGAATTCCATCGTAGCCAATTTCCAGACCTTCAAGCTGGCGGATCTGCTGGATATCATCATCATCGCCTTTCTGATCTACCAGCTGCTGGGCATCATCAACCGCACCCGCGCCGGGCAGCTGGCCAAGGGTGCGCTGCTGGTGCTGGCAGTCTATCTGGTGGCCAACGTGCTGAATATGCGCACCGTGACATGGCTGTTGAACTCCCTGCTGCAGGTCGGCCTGCTGACGCTGGTGGTCCTGTTCCAGCCGGAGATCCGCCGCGCATTGGAGCGGATGGGCCAGACCGACCAGTGGGCAAGCAAGTTGTTCAACATCAAGGGCCGCTACAATGATCCCAGCTTCAAGGGGGCCTGGCGCAGTGCCATCATTGCCATCTGTGATGCGGCAGAGCGCTTTTCGGAGACCAAGACCGGCGCTTTGATCGTGCTGGAGCGCAACACCAACCTTTCGGAGATCGTGCGCACCGGCACCCCGGTGAACAGCGCGGTCAACCTGGAAGTGCTGGGCACCATCTTCTACGAGGGTACCCCCCTGCACGATGGTGCTGCCATTATTGAAAATGGACGCATCAAGGCCGCAGGCTGTGTGCTGCCCCTGTCCAACAACCTGGATCTGGGCAAGGATATGGGCACCCGGCACCGGGCCTGCCTTGGCATTGCAGAAAATTCGGACGCCATCGCCATTGTGGTCAGTGAGGAGACGGGCATCATCTCCATGGCAAAGAACGGTGTGCTGATCCGCCATTTTGACCGCCAGACCCTGTACACCCGGCTGGTGGATGAGATGATCCCCAAGGAGACTGCCAGCGAGAAGGCCGCTTCCGACGGCTGGCGCGGCCGCGCAAAGCAGCTGCTGAACTGGGTGAACCAGAAAGAGGAGGATGAGCAGCAGTGAGTACCAACAATACCAACGGCACCAAGCCTGCCATCCAGAACAATAAGCGGAGCATGCTGGACGACCGCCGCATCCGGCTGCTGCTGGCCATTGTCGGCGCCATTGTGGCGTGGATGGTGGTCACCATCGTGGTCCAACCCGGCACTACCCGCACCATCGGCAATGTGCCGGTGGATTTTACCTATGATTCTGCCGCCTACACTTCCCGGGGGCTGAGCATTGTCAGCGCACCGGAAAAGTACGTCAGCCTGAAGCTTTCCGGCGATGGCTACACCATCGGCAGCCTGACGTCCTCGGATTTTGTGGTCTACCCGGACTGGTCGGGAGTGCGGGACAGCGGCGAAAAGACCCTGCATCTTCAGGTGCGGGGCGTGAATACCCTGCTCAACGGCGTTACCGTTTCCATTGAGGGCGGCGACAATACCGTGGATGTGGTGTTTGACGTGGTGGAGGAAAAAACGGTGCCCATCACCGTGACCACCAACTACCTGACCATTGCCGACGGCTATATCCTTTACGGCACGGAGCTTTCCAAGGAGACGGTGACCCTCTCCGGCCCCAGCACCGAGATCGATAAGGTGGAGACCTGCACCGCCGAAGTGACCCACAACGGCGAACTGACGGATTCTGTTACTCTGGAC
>CAVDVT010000087.1:0-6526 GCA_963612415.1 bacterium
CGTTGGTGCAGACGACGCAGAGGACGAGCCGATGGAGGGTGCCCCCAAAAAGAACAAAGTGGTCAACATTCATGCCACCACCCAGCTCAAGGTCGTTCTGGTAAAGCCGGAGCGCTTTGAGGATGCCAGCACCATTGCAGACCACCTGAACAACAAGCGCACGGTGGTGCTGAACCTGGAGTCCACCAACAAGGAAGTTTCCCGCCGTCTGGTCGATTTCCTCTCCGGCGTTGCTTACGCCAACAACGGCCAGATCAAGCGCGTTGCCAACAGCACCTTTATTATTACCCCGTACAACGTGGATATCATGGGTGACCTGCTGGACGAACTGGAGAACAATGGCGCGTTCTATTGATCCTGCTCCAAGGGCAGTGCGGGGCTTTGTTCCCGCCCGCAATGATGAAGAACGGTATCTCATGCGGCATATCGAAGATCTTGCCCGCACCGCCGCAGGCCGGGGCATTGCCCGCTATTCCAGCTTTTTGAGCGACCGGGAGCAGGACCTTGCAAAAGCAGCCCTGAACCGTGCCGATGTGCCGGAAACCGAGTACCATTTTGAAGGCGGCTGGCCCGGGGCAGAGCGGAAGCTGCTCTGTCTGGAGCCGGAGGATGCTTACCCTGCAAGCCCGCTGTGCTGTGTCAGGCTGTGTTGCCGGGCGCTTTCCGGTGCGGCCCTTCCGGCACACAAGGATTACCTTGGCAGTCTGATGGGGCTGGAGATCCGGCGGGAGGCATTGGGGGATATCGTGCTTCCGGGCAATGCACCGGGCACCGCCTATGTCTTTGCGCTGGAACCGGCGGCAGAGCTGATCTGCCGGGAGCTGCTGCAGGTGGGCCGCACGGAGGTCACAACGGCATTGCTGCCGCTGGAAGAAGTGCCGGAGTTCCCACAGGCGGAGCGAACGCTGCAGACAGCAACGGTGTCCTCTTTGCGGTTGGACGCGGTGCTGGCGGCCATGCTCCGCTGCAGCCGCGGCCAGGCAAGTGAGCTGGTGGCTGCAGGGCGGGTGGAGATCAATCATCTGCCTGCGGACAGTGTTCACGCCCCGGTCTATGAAGGAGATGTGTTCACAGTGCGCGGCAAAGGCCGTTTCTGTCTGACGGCATTGCCCGGAAAAAGCAAGAAAGACCGATCGATCATCGAGTTTTTTCAGTATTGAATGAAATTGGAGGAAACCACTATGCTGACCCCGCAGGATGTGCGCGCTGCGCAATTTGAAAAGAACCTCCGCGGTTATCGGACGGAGGAAGTGGACCGTTTTCTGGATAAGGTCGAGGAGCAGCTCAAGCAGGACGATGCGCAGGCAGAGGAACTCCGCCGCCAGATCGCAGAACTGACCGCCGAGAACCAGAAGCTCCGCAAGGAGATGGAAAGCTACGAAGCGGACGGCGATATGCTCAAGAGCGCCCTGATCAACGCCCAGCGGATGGGTGAAAACGTGATCCGGGAAGCAAACCAGAAGTCGGAGGAGATCCTGCATCGCGCAAACCTGCGTGGTGATGATATTATCCGTGATGCCAACGAGCTGCTGCAAAAGGCAAGTGACCGCGCGGATGAGATCATCAACGAGGCAAACGACAAGCGGCTTGCCCAGGAGCGCGAGTATGACCGCGTCCGGCTGGAAGTGACCCGCTTCAAGTCCGATGTGCTGAACCTCTACCGTGCCCATGTGGAATCTCTGAGCCATCTGCCCGAGTTCCAGCCGGAGGTGCCGCTGGAGCAGGCCCCGGAACAGGCGGAGGAGCCGGATGCAGAGACCACTGCTGCTGCAGTGACGGAGGAGATCGCAGAGGCAGCACAGCCCGAAACGGCTGACGATGCTGCCGACGAGGATGCCGCCGAAACCAAGAGCAGCGAGGAATTCTGGGCACAGGACGAGAGCCAGCTCAAACTGGACCCGCCCCCGGCCCCTGCCACTGTGGAAGACGAAGCTGCTGACCCGGACTACACCGCCTTCAAGGGCGTAAAGTTCAGCGAATGATCCCAAAGCGTTTTAGTAAACTAGAGGAGTGTGTAACCATTGGCTAAGAATAAGTCTCAGTACGACAGTACCCTGAATCTGCCGAAGACCCTGTTTGAGATGCGTGCCGGTCTGCCCAAGAAAGAGCCCGCCATGCTGGAAGACTGGGAAAAGAACGACCTGTACAATAACCTCATCAAGCACAACGACGGCAAGCCCAAGTTCGTTCTGCACGACGGCCCTCCGTATGCAAACGGCAACATCCACATGGGTACTGCCCTGAACAAGATCATCAAGGATATCATCATCCGCGAGAAGAACATGGAGGGCTTCCAGGCTCCCTATGTGCCTGGTTTTGATACCCACGGCCTGCCCATTGAGCTGAAGGCTCTGTCCTCCGTTGGCGAAAAGAAGAAGGACATCTCCAAGCTGGAGCTGCGCCAGATCTGCGAAAAGTTTGCCACCGAGCATATCGACATCATGAGCGACCAGTTCAAGCGTCTGGGCGTCATCGGCGATTTTGAGCATCCCTACCTGACCCTGAAGCCGGAGTTTGAGGCACGTCAGATCGAGATCTTTGGCGAGATGGCCAAGAAGGGCTACATCTACAAGGGCCTGAAGCCCGTGTACTGGTGCCCCGACTGCCGTACTGCTCTGGCCGAGGCTGAGATCGAGTATGGCGAGGACGACTGCGATTCCATCTTCGTCCGCTTCCATGTCTCGCAGGACCCCAACAGTGTGCTGGCAAAGTACGGCATTCCCATGGACAAGACCTACTTCGTGATCTGGACCACCACCACCTGGACCCTGCCCGCCAACGAGGCGATCTGCCTGAACGGTCAGTTTGAGTATTCCTTCGTCAAGATCGGCGACGAGTACCACATCATGGCTACTGAGCTGGTCAAGAGCGTGATGGATGCCTGCCACGTGGAGAATTACGAGATCGTGGGTGAGCCTGTCAGCGGCGCTGAGTTCGAGCTGATGCGCTATCAGCATGTCTACCTGCCCAAGGAGGGCTGGGTCATTCTGGGCGACCACGTCACGCTGGAAAGCGGTTCCGGCTGCGTTCATACCGCAGGCGGCCACGGTGTGGACGACTTCAATGTCTGCCAGAAGTATCCCCAGGTTGCCATTACTGTTCCTGTGGACGATGGCGGTTACCTGACTGAGCTGGCCGGCAAGTATGCAGGTCAGCGTGTCTGGGCTGCCAACAAGACCATTCTGGCTGACCTGACCGCTTCTGGTGCTGTGATGGGCCAGGTTCACATCAAGCACCAGTATCCGCACTGCTGGCGCTGCCACAACCCTATCATCTTCCGCGCTACCGAGCAGTGGTTCTGCTCTGTGGCCAAGTTCCGTGAGGATGTCTACAAGGCCATCGACACCGTGAAGTGGATGCCTGACTGGGGCCACGACCGCATGAAGGGCATGGTGCGTGACCGCAACGACTGGTGCATCAGCCGTCAGCGCACCTGGGGTGTTCCCATCCCGGCCTTCTACTGCAAGAAGTGCGGCGCTTATCACATCACCGATACCACCATCAAGGCTGTCAGTGAGCTGTTCCGCAAGGAGGGCTCCGATGCCTGGTATAAGTATGAAGCCGAGCAGATCATCCCCGCAGGCGAAGTCTGCGAGAAGTGCGGCGCTTCTGAGTGGACCAAGGATACCGACATCATGGACGTCTGGTTCGATTCCGGTTCCACCCATGCTGCTGTTCTGGAGGAGCGTCCGGAGCTGAACTTCCCCGCCGATATGTATATGGAGGGCGGTGACCAGTTCCGCGGCTGGTTCCAGTCCAGCCTGCTGACCAGTGTTGCAAGCAAGGGCTGCGCACCTTACAAGTCTGTTCTGTGCCACGGCTGGGTCGTGGACGAGCAGGGCAAGCAGATGCACAAGAGCGCCGGCAACGGTGTGGAGCCCAGCGAGATCATCAAGGACTACGGTGCGGATATCATCCGTCTGTGGGTCGCTTCTTCTGACTACACGGTGGATGTGCGCGCCGGTAAGAACATCTTCAAGCAGCTGAGCGAGGCTTACCGTAAGATCCGCAACACCGCCCGCTTCATCCTGGGCAACCTGGATGGCTTTGATCCCAACACCGATTGTGTGGCGGACGACCAGCTGCAGGAGATCGACCGCTGGGCACTGGCTGCTCTGGATGACCTGATCCTGAATGCCAAGGCTGGCTACGATGTGTACGACTTCAACAAGGTCTACCACGCAGTTTACAACTTCTGCGTTGTGGCAATGTCCAACTTCTATCTGGATGTCACCAAGGACCGCCTGTACTGCACCAATGGCGAAGGCCGCCGTGCAGCCCAGACCACCATGTATAAGATCCTGGTCGCTCTGGACAAGATCATTGCGCCCATCCTCTGCTTCACCAGCCAGGAGATCTGGGACTTCCTGCCCAAGACCGAAGGCATGAACAAGTACGTGGTCTTTGAGGATATGCCCAAGGCAGGCGAGTACGCCGCTGACGATGCCTTCAAGGCCAAGTGGGCACAGCTCATTGCAGTCCGTGATGAGGTCAAGAAGGTCCTGGAGCAGGCTCGTGCCGAAAAGACCATCGGCGCTTCGCTGGAAGCTTCTGTTACCCTGTACTGCAGCGATGCCGTCTATGACCTGCTGAACAGCATTCCTATGGACGAGCTGGCTGACCTGATGATCGTCTCTCATGTGGAGCTGGTCAAGGGCGAGGGCGGTTCCGCCTCCGCAGTTGAGGGTCTGGGTGTTGCTGCTGCACACGCTACCGGCGACAAGTGTGAGCGCTGCTGGAAGTATTCTTCCACCATTGGCTCTCACGCAGCTCATCCCACCCTGTGCGCACGCTGCGCCTCCGTTGTGGAAGCATAAGTTCCCTGAAATAAACGCTGCGGCGCTCCTTCCGAGCAGGGAGCGCCGCTTTTTCGGTTCAAGAACACAGGCGGTGCAAACGCCGCCGTTGGGAGTTGTATTATGGCATTTGTGATCTTCAATCTGCTGTGTGCTGCGGCCCTGATCGGTATCGATCAGGCGATCAAGCTGTGGGCGGTCAACGTTCTACAGCCGGTGGGCTCCATGCCGCTGATCCCCCATGTGGTGGAGCTGCGGTTCGTCCTGAATCAGGGCATGGCGTTCAGCCTGCTCAGCGGCAAGCAGCTGTTTTTGATCGTCGCAACCAGCGCAGCGCTGATCCTTGTGGCTTACTGGCTGTTTTTCCGCAGCCGGAACAACCGTCTGCAGCAGGCCGCTCTGCTGCTGGTTCTGGGCGGCGGCATCGGCAACCTGATCGACCGTGTGCTGAACGGTGAGGTGGTGGATTACATCAACCTGCTGTTCATGCGGTTTGCCGTGTTCAATTTTGCAGACATCTGTGTCTGCGTGGGCGTGGCGCTCTGGGTGCTGGTCATCTTTCTGGAAGAACTGCACGAAGACACGAACAAAGCCCCGAAGGAGCAGTGATCCATGGAACAGCGTGAATTTATTGTGGAGGCTGAGGCGGCCGGACAGCGCATCGACCGCTTTCTGAGCGGGGAGGACACTGGTTTGTCCCGCAGCGCGCTGCAGGGCCTTGTGGCTGACGGTCACATTCTCTGCAACGGCAAAGCGGTGGCCAAAAGTCTCAAGCTCAAGGCAGGGGATACCATCCTGCTGGAGATCCCGGACGCAAAGCCCATTGAGGCTGTACCGCAGGAGATCCCGCTGGAGATCGTCTATGAGGATGAACACTTGCTGGTGGTCAACAAGCCCAAGGGTATGGTGGTGCATCCGGCCCCCGGCAACCCGGATGGAACGCTTGTCAACGCCCTGCTCTGGCACTGCAAAGGCAGCCTTTCGGGCATTGGCGGAGAGATCCGCCCCGGCATCGTTCACCGTATCGATAAAGATACCAGCGGCCTGCTGGTGGTGGCAAAAGACGATGCTACCCACATCGGACTTTCGCAGCAGATGGCGGTCCACAGTGTGGAGCGGGCCTATAACACCATCGTTTACGGCGGCTTTGCCCAGGACGAGGGCTTTGTGGAGTCCAATCTGGGCCGTAGCAAGACCGACCGCAAGAAGATGGCGGTTTACCCGGCCAATGAACCCAATACCAAGTATGCTTATACCGGCTACAAAGTGCTGGAGCGGCTGGGGGAATTTACCATGCTGGAGTGCCGCCTGAAAACGGGCCGCACCCACCAGATCCGCGTTCACATGGCGTCCATCCACCACCCGGTGGCGGGCGATCCGGTCTACGGCCCCCACAACTGCATCACCAGCCTGCACGGCCAGTGCCTGCATGCCAAAACGCTGGGCTTTATCCACCCCATCACGGGGGAACATCTGCGGTTCGACTCGGAGCTTCCAGAATATTTCACCCGCTTTTTGACGACGCTCCGCCAGCGCACAGGAGGAAACACTCTATGAAATATACCATCGACCAGACCCTTGTCCTCTGTGATCTTGACAATCTTCTGCTGGATGCTGCAGGCAATCTGCCTCAGCTTCAGCGGGATGTGCTGCAGCTGTTTGCCAGCCGGGGCGGCAGGCTCACGGTCTTTTCGCAGCGTTCCCCGCGCGCAGTCCGCTCTCTGCTGGGC
>CAVDVT010000088.1:0-6525 GCA_963612415.1 bacterium
GGCCGCCGTGGGCCGCATCGTAGCCGAGGATGTTCCACTTGAAGGTCTCGCCAAAGAGAGTCACATCGATGCCCGGCCAGCCAAAATCAACCACCGGCAGGCTGGCAAAGGCCTTGGGCAGGAATTGCAGCAGCAGGTACTTGAACACGGTGATCAGGTTGGACACGATGACGAACAATCCGCCCTCGCGCACCCACTTGGCTGCGGCTGGGTGCTTTGCCGCAAAATTATTCCAGAAATTCATATCGTTCCTCCCCTGTCACTTGGACTGCTCGTCCAGCTTGGCCTGATAGCGGCTGTTGGCCACAAAGTTCTGCACCAGACCCACCAGCGCCCGCAGGATGCCGATGATCCAGAAGCCTTTTGCTTCCAGCACCAGTCCGTCCACAAATTCATCGCTCAGGATGCCGCCGGTCATCTGGGCCAGCGCACGCACCGGCATGTTGTACTGGAACAGGATGTTCAGGTTCGGCTTGCCGTTCTTCTCGCCGGAGCGCACCAGCAGGGTGAGCACCCCAGCGATCAGCCAGCACAGCGGGCTGCGGCTGTGGTTCAGTTCGCCCAGCGTCATAGTGCAGTCGATGGTGGTTTTGTCCTCCGGGATGGCATGGCCCAGCAGGGCTTCAAATTCATCATCCGGTACATTCTGGATGTTGGCCGTGCTGTAATGGCCCAGCTTTTTGCCGGTGTAGGGGTTGGGCGCATGGGTGCCCGGCAGGGTGATCTCGGAAGTCAGGCGGATATCCTGCACGCTGGCACCGATCAGGATCTGATAGCTGCCGCCTTCCACTTCCCACTGGCTGGTCTGCACGTTCCAGTAGCGGAACGCCTTATCGTCCAGCGGAATGGTAACGGTTTTGCTCTCCCCTGCCTTGAGGAACACCTTGGCAAAGCCTTTCAGCTCCTTGGCCGGGCGGAAGATCTCTGTGTCCGGCTTTGCAATGTACAGCTGTGCGATCTCTGCACCGTCCACGCTCCCGATGTTTGTGATGGTAAAGGTGACTTTATCTGCCTGCACCTTAATATCGGAATATGCAAAGGTGGTATAGCTCAGACCGTAGCCGAACGGATACCGCACGGCCTTATTTGCCGTCTCGTAATAGCGGTAGCCGATGTACAGGCCCTCGCGGTATTCCACATTCTGCTTTTTGCCGGGGAAGTAATTTGCCGCCGGGGTATCCTCATAGCACAGCGGAATGGTCTCAGCCAGCTTGCCGCAGGGGTTCTGCCAGCCGGTCAGCACATCCAGCATGGCACCGGCACCGGCCTGTCCGCCCAGATAACCGTGCACCACTGCCTTACACTTTCCAGCCCAGTCCGTTTCGATCACGCTGCCCGCGCTGACCACAGCTACCACATTCGGGTTCACGGCGGCCACGGCATCCAGTACTTCTTTCTGCACCGCCGGGATGCGGATATGCGTGCGGTCGAGGCCCTCACTCTCGCTGGATTCATCCAGACCAATGCACAAAACCACGATATCGGCCAGCTTTGCCTGCGCCACGGCTTCATCCAGATACGCCTTGTTGGGCTTGCCGCTGCGCTCGTAGCCGGAACAGTAACCCACCAGATTCAATCCTGCCGTTTCGGCGGCATCGGTCAGGCAGTCCACTTTGGTGGGGTTCACCATGCTGGAACCAGCACCCTGATAGCGCGGCTTGATGGCAAAATCGCCAATCAGCGTGATCTTTTTGCCATATTTCAACGGAAGGACAGCATCTTCGTTTTTCAGCAGAACAATGCTCTCCGCCGCCGCGCGGCGGGCCAGCTGATGATGTGCTTCTCTGTCAAACTTGCGGGGTGCCTTCTCGATGGCCTCAGTGGTGGAAAGCGCCAGCTCCAGCATCTCATCCACGCGTTCGTCAATGGTATGCTCGTTCAACTCGCCGTTTTCCACGGCCTTGAGCAGTCGGCGGGCCACGCCAAGGCCCGGTGCAGGCATTTCCAGCGTGGAACCATTCTTCACGCCCTCCACATGGTCGTTTGCGCCGCCCCAGTCGGTAATGACCGCACCATCAAAGCCCCACTCTTTGCGCAGGATATCCAACAACAGGTGCTCATTTTCGTTGGCATACACACCGTTCACCTTATTGTAAGAGGACATGATGACTTTTGGGTGAGCTTCCTTGACCACAATTTCAAAAGCGGTCAGGTACAATTCCCGCAGGGTGCGCTCGTCCAGAATGGAATCGCTTGCCATGCGGCGCAGTTCCTGACTGTTCACCGCAAAATGCTTGGGACAGGCTGCCACGCCCACCGACTGGATGCCGCGCACATAACCAGCAGCCATTTTGCCGGAGAGGTAGGGGTCTTCGGAGAAATACTCAAAGCTGCGGCCGCACAGCGGACTGCGCTTCGTGTTCAGGCCCGGGCCCAGCAGCACATTGACCCGGTATGCGGCAGTTTCTTCACCCAATGCTCGGCCCACGGCTTCGCCCAGATCCGGGTCCCAGCTGTTTGCCATGGTAGCGGCAGTCGGGAAGCAGGTAGCGGGTTCGGAGGGATTCAAGCCCAGATGGTCGGATGCACCCGCCTGCTTGCGCAGACCGTTAGGGCCATCGGACAGCCATACAGCGGGCACGCCCTGTTGGGGGTAATATTGTGTCTGCCAAGTGGTTTTGCCAGAGAGCAGTGCACACTTCTGCTCAAGAGACAGCTTTGCAATGATATCCTGATGTTTCACGAGAAAAGCTCCTTTCGGTGGAAACGGTATTGCTTTTGGAAGCAGGACCACGCGAAGGAGAAAACGTGATCCTGTTTCCAAAAGGGAACACGGCGGCACGGCCGACCGGATGGGGAGAATGCATCAGCCTGTACCGCCGTGTTCCAACTGAAAAAAGAAGAAGAAAAGATGAAGAAGGAAAACTTATGGTTTATCAGCCCATAAACATGAAGCCGCGCTCTTCTTTCTTATCGCCGTTGATCTCCACGCTGACCGGTTCACACCAGTCGGATTCCACGGCCTCGGCTTCGGTGTCACCCAGCGCCTTGCATCTGACGTAGTAGGTGACGGGCTCAGTCAGGAAGCCATCCTCGCCCAGCAGGGAGGGGTCAGTGACTTCCGGCACGGCAAATTCGCAGGTATTGCCGTTGAATTTATTTACATCCGGGCCATTGCCGGCATTGGGATTGGAAGTGACCTCGTAGCCAAAATCGGTGCTGTCCACCAGCTGGGTGCAGGCCTCATCGCTGTAAATCTCCGCTTCAAAGCCATAGATGCCGGAGGTCTTCTGTCGGTCTGCAATATCGCTGACCGTCACATTGCAGCCCCAGTAATTGCGCTCCACCTTGATACTGGGCACCGGCAGATCACCGCCGCGGCGGAACTCACCGCTGGGGGTAAAATCGGTAGCTTCGCCGTCCTTGTTATAGGCACAGACGTAGGCTTTGTACAGACCGAAGGGCACGCTGCTCATACCGTCCACAGTACCACTCAGCGCGGTGTTGTCGCTGGCGGACACCACCTGCATCACATCCGGCACATCGTTCGAGGTGGGCTTATCGTCTGCCGGAGCATACTGACTGGAGAACACCCAGATCTCGTACCGGCTGGCGCTCTTGGAACCGGTAAAGGCAAAGCTGCCGTCACTGGACATCGTAAAACCGGTGGGTGCAGTAACCGCGCTGCCGCCGCAGCCGGTGAGGACAGAGCCAAAAGCTGCCGTTGCCGCAACGGTGCCGCTGAGTTTCAGAAACTGATTCCTGGTCATCATGTTACTTTTCCTCCTTGACCTCGACCTTGACTTCGGCCTTGGCAGCCTTTTTCTCGGCCTTCTTCTTGGCGCGCTCTTTCTCGTCCTTCAGGCTCTTGCCTGCCAGTGCCAGCAGAGCGATATCGGCCACAGCCACAACGCCCCAGCCCACTTTCAGGCCCTTCTGCCAAGGTGCCTCGCCGTAGGTGATGGTGGTACCGTTCACGATGCCCTGCATACAGTTTGCATTGGCCTTGTTGAACAGGATGCGCTTGCAGGCCTGCTGCAACCGGGTTGCAGCAGTTGCAGAAGTATGATCCACAGCCGTGCAGGTAGAAAGCATGATATCGGTAGCTTCACTGCGCAGGGCGTGGTCGCAGTCCATGTAGTCATCCGTGCCGTTTCCGCCGCCGCAGTCGGTGATGACCGTGCCGGTAAAGCCGAACTCGCCCTTGACAATGTCGCGCACCGAGATCGTATCATGGCAGCAGTTGACGGA
This sequence comes from bacterium, assembly GCA_963612415.1. GTDB lineage: Bacteria > Bacillota > Clostridia > Oscillospirales > Ruminococcaceae > Faecalibacterium. The sequence continues at coordinate 4,192 of CAVDVT010000088.1, forward strand.
ACCAATGCGGTTGTAGCCGGTCATGAGTCCGGTCGCGCCGCTCATGGTGCGGGTGGTCAGGGTCAGCTTGTTGTCATCGCCTACTTCGTAGTACTTGACTTCCATGGTAGCGGTCTTCATGTACTTTTCAAAGCTGTGGATGTACACTTCGCGGATGGCCTGCTCGTTGGCCCAGGTGCAAACGCCCTGACGATTGGTCTCCTGATTGTTCAGGGCAAAGTGCTTGGTCAGGCAGATCAGACCCTTTTCCGAAGCGCCGCTGGTCTCAGCAGCACAGATGGTGCCGGACAGAACGGGATCCTCGCTGTAATACTCGTAGTTGCGGCCGCAGAAAGCATTGCGGTGGATATTGCAACCGGGGCCGTACCAGCCGGTGAGCGGGGTAGACTGAGTGTGTGCCTCTTCGCCAAAGGCATCGCCGACCTTGCGGGCCACAGTGGGGTTAAAGGTAGCCGCCAGAACCGGATCAGAGCAGTACCACACGTTGACATACAGGGTAAAGGAGTGACCGAAGAAGCCGTAGGGGCCATCCATGTCGATGGATTCCGGCACACCATTTGCTTCGTCTGCGTGCTCGATCCAAGCACCATCACGGAACATATAGTACATGGAATCGGTGGTGAACTGCTGCATGTACTGGTCCCACATCTCATCGTCAAAGTCCTTGCCGCGCAGATCGATCAGTTGCAGTTTGGTGGCGGTGGAAGCAGTAACAGGCATCACGGTCTCGGTCAGGTCCTCGGTGCGGGCACGGGCATCGTACTTTGCCAGATCAGCCAGCGTCTGATCATCTGCAATGCTCTCTGCGGCAGAGGGTTCCGTGGGGAAGGTACCCGCAAAGTTCTCGCGGCTGAAGTTCAGAGACTTGCCTTCCTCGGCAGTGTCGCTGAACTTGTAGTTGGTGCGGTCATCGTAACGTGTAACGGCAGCTTCCTTGTCGGAGGGACGGGGGTTGTCTTCGCCATAGGTAATCTTGCTATCCAGCGTATAGGTCCAGCAATGGTCGGCATCGCCCGCATCGATGGAAGCCCAGCTGTGGGCATTCTCGGACAGATAGAAGTTGTAATCGCCTGCATCCAGAATGTAGCAGCGGTCGGTCTTGTAGTCAAAGCTGCACAGATCGTCACGGTTGACGGTGATCTCCACAGTCTCGCTGGCACCAGCGGCCAGTTCCTCGGTCTTGGCAAAGCCGCCCAGCACCACATGAGCCTTTTCCACGCCGCTGCCGCTGATGTAAGGCAGGCTGACGTAGACCTGTGCCAGACCCTTACCTGCCACAGAGCCGGTGTTGGTCACTTCCACCTTGCAGGTGAAGGTGTTGCTCTCCTCGTCAAAGGACGGTGTCTCGGCATATTTCAGGTCAAAGGTGGTGTAGCTCAGACCGTAGCCCAGCGGGTAGATGACCTCGCTGTCGTAGTCAAAACCAGAGTAGTTGCCGTTCTGTGCCTCATAGCAGGCAGTCTCGTAGTAGCGGTAGCCAACGTAGATACCCTCTTTGTAGATGACGAAGTGGTCCACTTCATTGTAGCTGCTCTGACCGTTGCGGGTGCCGGAGTTGGTGTACTCGTAGTCGCCGGTGTTGATGGCTGCCGGGGTGGACAGCACATCGCGGACGTAGGTATCGGGCAGATGGCCGGAGGGGCACACATCGCCGCAGAGGATATCATTGATGGCATAGCAGCCGGTGGAACCAACACCGCCAACCCACAGGGCACCCTTGATCTTGCTGAAATCGTAGGTCTTGCCGGTGTGCTTATCGGTGTAGCTGGCACCGTCCTTGATGAAGCCCAGTTCCATGGTGTTGCTGGAGTTGATAACCATGATCACTGTATCAAAGTTGGCGCAGATGTACTCCAGCATATCCAGCTCATCCGGGTAAATGGACAGCTCGTTGCAGTTGGCGTAGGAGTCGCCCATATCCTTGCTGAAGTCGCGGCCTTCACCTTCGTTGCGGCGCAGAGTGACGATTGCCACGCCATTGGAACCGCCGTAGGCAGAAAGGCTGTTGCCATAGATATCGGTGTACTGCTGTACGGAAAGCTCTGCTTTGGTACCATCGTTGGGCAGCTGCTCATAGCCGGGGTTCACATCAAAGGTGCCGCGCTCCACCAGAGCCACGTCCAGAGAAGATGCACCGTCCACGGTAGCCGGATTCTCGCCGCCTGCCATGTTCATGCTGCGGGTCGAAGCACCGAACAGGGTCACTTTGGTGCCCTTGGCCAGCGGCAGCACATTGCCCTCATTCTTGAGCAGCGTAGCGCCCTCGCGCATGACCTCTTCGGTCACTTCCTGCGCATAGGCGATGGACTCATCGGTAGTGGAAGTGATGTAATC
>CAVDVT010000089.1:0-6479 GCA_963612415.1 bacterium
ATTGCGGGCTATGCCGCAGCCACCAAGCTGAACAATGTCCTCATTTCCTCGGTCACCACGCTGGGCAGCGGCATCTCGAACTACGCCTCCCAGAACCTTGGTGCCGGGAAGATGGACCGGGTGCAGGCAGGCTTCGGGGCCGGTGTCCGGCTGCTGGGCAGCATCTGTCTGGGCTTTACCGCTTTGTACCTGCTGGCGGGCCGCCCGCTGCTCCTGCTGTTCATGAACAGCCCCACGGGCGCTGCCATTGAAACGGGCCTTGTGTTCCTGCGCACCGTGGCACCGTTCTATGTGCTGCTGGCCTTCAAGCTCAGCTCCGACGGTCTGATGCGGGGCTGCGGCATGATGGGCCGCTTTATGGCCACGACCCTGTCTGATCTGTTCCTGCGGGTGACGCTGGCGGTGGTGTTCAGCCGGGTGCTTGGGGTGAACGGCATCTGGCTGGCATGGCCGGTGGGCTGGCTGGTGGGCAGCGGGCTGTCGGTGGTGTTTTATCGGACTTCCATTGGCCGCCGGACAAAAGAAAAAACGCATCTGTAACTTTTTTGACATCCGTGAAAGCCCTTCATTTCACACTGAAACAAGGTGAATGAATTGAAAAATCAACCAAAATGCAAAGGCTTTTTTTGGTGCTTTTCACATGAAATGACGGAAAATGCTCCGAAAAGTATGGACGGTTTGTGAATTGCACAACCTGCCCGGCGGGGCTATAATGGATACATACAAAGCAGGGCCGCTTTGAGGGAAGGGCCCTGCTTTGTGCATCTCAAACACGAAAAACTTCCAACAGGAGGATAACTCATTATGAAAAAGATGATCTCTCGCCGTAACTTTCTGGCTGCTGCCGGTGTTGTGGCTGCTGCCGGTGTCCTGACCGCCTGCGGCGGTTCTTCTTCCAGCGCTGCTGCTTCCACTTCTACTGCTGCTTCTTCTGCAGCCGCTTCCACCGCAGCTTCTGCTTCCGGTGACACCATCAAGGTCGGTGTTATGGGCCCCCTGACCGGCAACGTTTCCGTTTACGGTCAGGCCGTTGTCAACGGCGCTACCCTGTACCTGAAGCAGGTCAATGCCAACGGCGGCATCAATGGCAAGCAGATCGAGATCCTGACCGAGGACGAGCAGGGCGATGCCACCCAGGCTGTCAACTGCTTCACCAAGATGGTGGACGAGGGCATGACCGCTCTGATCGGCGATGTCACCACCACCCCCACTCTGGCTGTGGCTGCTGAGAGCGCCGACTACAATATGCCCATGGTCACCGCTTCCGCTACCGCTGAGGCTGTTACCTACGATGCCGAGACCGACACCGTGAACGAGAACGTCTTCCGTGCCACCTTCACCGACCCGTTCCAGGGCATCAAGATGGCTGACTACGCATACCAGAAGCTGGGCTACACCAAGGCAGCTGTCATCTTCAAGAAGGGCGCTGACTACAACGAGGGCCTGGCTGAGAACTTCGTCAACGAGTTCGAGAGCTTGGGCGGCACCATCGTCGATCAGGAGAGCTACTCCGAGGGCGATGTGGACTTCAAGACCCAGCTGACCAGCATCCTGGGCAAGGAGCCCGAGACCGTGTTCTGCCCCAACTACTATGAGGAAGTGGGCCAGATCCTTTCCCAGGCTGAGAGCATCGGCCTGACCGTTCCCTTCCTGGGCGGCGACGGCTGGGATGGTCTGGAGGGCTACGCAACTGCCGACCAGCTGAAGGACAGCTTCTTCTGCGCCAACTACGCAAAGGGCTCCAACCCCGACTTCGAGGATGCCTACAAGGCTGAGTACGGCGAGGAGTACCCCAACGGCTTCTCTCCCCTGGGCTACGATGCCGCCAAGACCATCGTCTATGGTCTGCAGGCTGCTGAGGATGCCGGCCTGGAGGCAGGCTCTGAGGAGTACAAGCAGGCTGTCATCGATGCCATTGCTTCCGGCACCATCGACGGCATCACCGGCACCTTCACCTTCGACGAGCATCACGACCCCGTCAAGGAGACTGCTATCCTGACCTATGTGGACGGCAAGCCCGAACTGAAGGAAATGTTCTGATCCGGATCTTCGGAACATTCTGAATGACCCCATTGCGGAGACACGCCTGCTCGGCAGTCTCCGCTTTTTTGGTAAAAAAGTGCATTCCCAAAAGGCGTGTGACAGCGCCGGAAAGAAAGGAAGTATCCATCCATGACAGTGTTCTTTAGCCAGCTGATCAACGGCTTGTCCCTTGGCAGCATCTATGCACTGATCGCTCTGGGTTACAGCATGGTGTACGGTATCATCCTGCTGCTGAACTTTGCCCACGGCGATGTCATTATGGTGGGCGCGTACATGTCCTGGTTCATCATGAACCAGCTGGGTCTTGGCCCGGTCACAGCAGTGTGCGCCACCATCCTCACCTGTACGCTGTTGGGCGTGGTGATCGAAAAGGTCGCCTACACCCCGCTGCGCAGCGCACCCCGCATCTCGCTGCTGATCACCGCCATCGGCGTCTCCTTCTTCCTGGAGTACACGGCGGAGCTGGTCATGGGTTCCGGTGCAAAGGTCATCCCTTCCTACTATGACAACAAGACCTTTTACGTGGGCAAGGTGCCGCTGGGCCTGACCAGCATCATCACGCTGGTGGTCACGGTGCTGTCCATGCTGGTGCTGACCTTCCTGGTGCAGAAGACCAAACTGGGCAAGGCCATGCGCGCGGTCTCTGAGGATATGGACGCTGCCCGCCTGATGGGCATCAATGTCAACAGCACCATTTCCTTTACCTTTGCGGTGGGTTCTGCTCTGGCAGGCATCGGCTCGGTGCTGTACTGCTGCTCCTACCCGCAGGCTACCCCCACCATGGGTTCCATGCTGGGCCTGAAAGCCTTCGTCGCCGCCGTTCTGGGCGGCATCGGCTCCATTCCGGGCGCCATGATCGGCGGTATTGCCATCGGTCTGTGCGAGTGCTTTGTTTCCGCCATCGGCCTTTCTGCCTGGAAGGATGCCGTTACATTTGCCATCCTGATCATTGTGCTGCTGGTCAAGCCTACCGGCTTCCTTGGCCGTCAGGTACAGGAAAAGGTGTAAGGAGGGCATGAAGATGAACAAGAATCGTAAAACGCTCAAAATGCCCGTGCGCTACCTGATGAACGCGGTGCTGGTGGCACTGCTGTTCGTGGCGCTTTCGTTCCTGACAAAAGATGTGCTGTCCACCTATCAGAACAAGATCCTGATGACCGTGGGCATCAACATCATTCTGGCGGTCTCGCTGAACGTTGCCACCGGCTATCTGGGCCAGCTGCCGCTGGGCCATGCCGGTTTCATGGCTGTGGGTGCTTACACCTGCGCCCTGTTCACCAAGTACTGCCCCCTGCCCGACGGCGTTTCCTTTGCCATTGGTCTGGTGCTGGCCTGCATCGTGGCGGGCCTGTTCGGTGTGTTGATCGGCATCCCGGCTCTGCGCCTGACCGGTGACTATCTGGCCATCCTGACCCTGGGCTTTGGCGAGATCATCCGCATCACCCTAAACAACATCGATGATGTGCTGGGCTTCAAGCTGTTCTACGGCTCCAAGGGCCTGAAGAACATCCCCAAGTATTCCAACTTCACCAACGTGTTCCTCTGCGTGGTCATCACCTGCTTCCTGATCCACACCATGATGAAGTCCCGCCATGGCCGCGCTGTGCTGGCCATCCGCGACAACGAGATCGCTGCGGAGAGCTGCGGCATCCAGACCACTTACTACAAGGTCATGGCCTTTGCCTTCTCCGCTGCTTTCGCCGGTCTGGCCGGTGGTCTGTACGCCTGCTACATCGGCGTGCTGAACCCCTCCACCTTCGGCTTCATGAAGTCCATCGAGATTCTGGTCATGGTGGTTCTGGGCGGCATGGGCTCCATGCTGGGCTCCATCCTGTCTGCTACCGTGCTGACCATCCTGCCTGAGGCTACCCGCAGCTTCGACAGCTACCGCATGGTCATCTACTCGCTGGTGCTGATCCTGATGATGATCTTCCGTCCGGGCGGCCTGCTGGGCAGCTACGATTTCTCGATGAGCCGCATTGTGGAGCGGGTGCTGTTTGGCAAGAAGAAGGAGGGTGCAGATCATGAGTGAGTTCCAGACCAGACTGAACAGTGTCCCCTCCGGCGGCTTCCTGACCGACCGCGACAAGGACAAAAAGCCCATCCTGGATGTCCGTGAACTGGGCATCGACTTTGGCGGCCTGACCGCCGTGGATGGCTTCAACCTGATGATCGGCCGCAACGAGATCACCGGTCTGATCGGCCCCAACGGCGCCGGCAAGACCACCGTGTTCAACCTGCTGACCAACGTTTACCAGCCCACCCGCGGCTCCATCCTGATCGATGGAATGCCTACGGCCGGCAAAAAGACCTATCAGGTCAACCGGATGGGCGTGGCCCGCACCTTCCAGAACATCCGTCTGTTCAAGGAGCTGAGCGTCATCGACAACATCAAGGTAGGCCTGCACGAGTCCATGAAGTATGACCTGGCCTCCTCGCTGCTCCGTCTGCCCAACTACTGGAAAGAGGAAAAGCACTGCACCGAGCGTGCCTTTGAGCTGCTGGACATCTTCCACATGGCAGATCTGGCCTACACCCAGGCCGGCAGCCTGTCCTACGGTGCCCAGCGCCGGCTGGAAATCATGCGCGCACTGGCTACCCGCCCGAAGCTGCTGCTGCTGGACGAGCCCGCCGCCGGCATGAACCCCTCGGAGACCGCAGAGCTGACCGAGACCATCCGCCGCATCCGCGACGAGTTCAACATTGCCGTGCTGCTGATCGAGCATGACATGAGCCTGGTCATGGGCATCTGCGAGGGCATTGCGGTGCTGAACTTTGGCCGGATCATTGCCAAGGGCACCCCGGACGAGATCCGCAACAACCCGCAGGTCATTGAGGCCTATCTGGGCAAGAAGGAGGGCTGAACCAATGGCAGAAACTCTGTTGAAAGTTGATGACATCAACGTTTATTACGGCAACATCCACGCCGTCAAGGGCGTTTCGTTTGAGGTGAACGAGGGCGAGATCGTGACCCTGATCGGTGCCAACGGCGCAGGTAAGTCCACCACCCTGAAAACGGTGTCCGGCCTGCTGCACCCCAAGACCGGCGATGTGCTGTACAAGGGCAAGAGCATCAAGGGCGTCCGCGCCCACAAGATCGTGGAAGCGGGCCTTGCTCAGGTGCCGGAAGGCCGCCATGTGTTCCTGCATATGACCGTGGAAGAAAATCTGGACATGGGTGCTTACACCCAGCCTGCTTCCACCATTGCCGGCAACAAGGAAAAGGTATTCACCCTGTTCCCCCGCCTGAAGGAACGCCGCAAGCAGCTGGCGGGCACCATGTCCGGCGGCGAGCAGCAGATGCTGGCCATGGGCCGTGCCCTGATGAGCAATGCCTCCATGCTGATGCTGGACGAGCCCTCCATGGGCCTGTCGCCCCTGCTGGTGCAGGAGATCTTCGACATCATCCAGAACATCCACAAGGAGGGCATGACCATCCTGCTGGTGGAGCAGAACGCACAGATGGCCCTTTCGGTGGCTGACCGTGCCTATGTTCTGGAGACCGGCCGCGTGGTTATGGAAGGCACTGGTGCTGAGCTGCTGACCAACGAGAGCGTCCGCAGCGCTTATCTGGGCGGCTGACACCCCAAAAGAATGCAAAACAATACGCCCGCCGGGCAGGTACATCGCGTACCGCCCGGCGGGCGTTGTTTTGTGATATTATTCCGGAGCCTTCATGCTTTCCACCATGCTGATCTGTTTGACATGGCGGCGCATGAGCAGGCAGACTGCGAAGTTGAACAGCATGGTCAGCGCTACGCTGAACACAAAGCTGCGGGGCGCCACAGCGCGGATGAACATCATCTGATCCATCTCCACGGTGCGGATGATGAACTGGTGCAGGGGTACGCCCAGCGCCAGACCCACCAGCGAACCGAGGAAGGAGAGCAGGTCGATCTCGCGGAAGATGTAGCGGTAAACCTCCTTGTCGTAGAAGCCCAGCACCTTGATGGTGGCCAGCTCCTTTTTGCGCTCCCCAAGGTTGACGCTGATCAGGTTGTACAGCACCACCGCAGCCAGAGCGGCGGCACAGACGATGACCAGCATGACCACATAGTTCAGGCAGCCGATCAGGCCGTCGAACATCTGGGTGGTATCCTCAATGAAGGAGACGCTGCTGACGTAGTTGCAGGCAAGGATGTCGGTGCGCAGGGCATTGCGGGCATCGTCCGTGGGGCAGTCGGTCAGGCCGAACACGGTGTTCCACGCAGGCAGCTGTCCGCCGTTCAGGCTTTCCAGCTGGCTCTGGGAGAGGTACAGCCGGGTAAAGACATAGTTTTCGGTAATGCCGGTCAGGGTCAGGGGCTTCCGGCTTCCGTCGGCAGTTTCCACCTCAAAAGTGTCGCCCACGGCAAGGCCCAGCCGCTCCGCGGTCTTTTCGGTCAGGATCACGCTGCTGTCGTCAAAGGGAATGGCCTTGTGACCCTTCCGGGTGC
>CAVDVT010000090.1:0-6444 GCA_963612415.1 bacterium
CGTGGGTGATGCCCATCAGGTGGTCGTCCACCACGTTGGCAAAGTTGTAGGTGGGCATGCCGTCGGTCTTGATGAGGATCTGGTCGTCCATCTCGCTGTTCTCAACTTCAATGTGGCCGTACACCACATCGTCAAAGCCGGTCACGCCCTCACGGGGAATCTTCTGGCGGATGACGTAAGGTTCGCCGGCGGCCAGACGCTTCTCCACTTCCTCTTTGGGCAGGTCGCGGCAGCAGCCGTCGTAGTGGGTCATCTCGCCGTTGGCGCGCTGCTCGGCGTGCAGGGCCTCCAGCCGCTCCTCGGTGCAGAAGCAGTAGTAGGCCTTGCCCTCAGCCACCAGCTGCTCGGCATACTGCTTGAACATTCCCATCCGCTCACTCTGGACATAGGGGCCCACGGGGCCGCCAATGTCCGGGCCTTCGTCCCAGAGCAGGCCGGTCTCGCGCAGGGTGTTGTAGATGACATCCACAGCGCCCTCCACGTAGCGGCCCTGATCGGTATCCTCAATGCGCAGGATGAAGGTGCCGTCCTCGTGCTTGGCCATCAGGTAGGTGTACAGCGCGGTGCGCAGGTTGCCCACGTGCATATAGCCGGTGGGGGAGGGGGCAAAACGGGTGCGGACTTTATTGCTTGGCATAGAAAACGCTCCTTTATTTACAGGCAAAAAATTTGCGGTATTGCTGTCTTTTAGTTTACCCGCTGGGCGCAGATTTGTCAACGAATCAGGAAGGATTTGGATTTTGGGGTCTTTTGTGGAACAATGGAACACTTTTTGTCGAAAACGCCCGCAATCATTGACGAACAGATGGAAATTTTGTATACTGAGTGGGAGAGATGGCACATTTTTCCTGTAAAGCTTTGGTGGAGAGAACAAAGCTGCCCAAAACAGGAAAAAATATGCCTTTATCCGCAGTGTAAATGACAAAGGAGAAGATCAAACTATGAAAAGTACAGGTATCGTCCGTGGTGTTGATGGTCTGGGCCGCATCGTTCTGCCCAAGGAGCTGCGTACCAGCATGAAGCTGGACAATGACGCAAAGCTGGAGATCTTTGTGGACGGCGACGAGATCATTCTTAAAAAGTACCGTCCCAACGGCAGCTGCGATTTCTGCGGCGAAGTGGACGAAAAGGCCATCCAGTATGCGGGCTACTGCATCTGCTCGGAGTGCCGCAAGAAGATCGGCACCATGAAATAAGGCCGGAGAAGGAGAACTGCCATGAGTTCGATGACCGATTTCACCCTGCCGTCCTGCCAGCCCGGGCGGACGCTCCATGCGTTCCGCTGTGAGCCGGAGGGCGAAGTGCGGGCGGTGCTGCAGCTGTCGCACGGAATGGTGGAGTTCATTGACCGCTACAAACCCCTGGCAGAATCCCTTGCAGAGCGCGGCATCGTGGTGACCGGGCACGACCACCTGGGCCACGGCGGCTCCATCCGAACCAAAGAGGATTATGGCTACTTTGCGGAGCCGGATGGCAACCGCGCCGTGCTGGATGACCTGCACGCCATGACGGTGCTGACCAAGGCCCGCTACCCCGGGGTGCCCTATTTTCTGCTGGGACACAGCATGGGCTCGTTCTACGCGCGGCAGTACCTGTGCGAGTGGGGCGATGAGCTGGATGGTGCCATCATCATGGGCACCGGCTTCCAGCCCAAGGCGCTGGTGCGTCTGGCAAAAGATCTCTGCCGGGTGCTGGCGGCCTTCCATGGCTGGTACTACCGCAGCAAACTGGTGGCCGACCTCTCCTTTACCGGATACAACAAGGGACTGGAGGGCCGCACCACCCACGACTGGCTCAACCGCGACCAGGCGGAGGTGGACAAGTACCTTGCCGATGAGCGGTGTACCTTTACCTTTACGCTGAACGCCTATTACAGCATGTTCAGCGGCATTCTGCGGCTGTACGATCCGGCGTTTCTGGCCCGGATGCCCAAAGATCTGCCCCTGCTGTTTCTGGCAGGCGATGCAGACCCGGTGGGCGAGCGGAGCGCAGGCGTGAAACGGGCCGTGCAGAGTCTGCGGGATGCAGGTGTGCAGGACATCGAGGTGAAATTTTATCCCGGCGCACGGCATGAGCTGCTGGTGGAGACCAACCGGCAGGAAGTGTTTGCCGATATCGGCAATTGGCTGGAGCGCCAACTGTAACCACAAATAAAAAAACAGTACCGCCGCCCGGGGCAAAACCGGACGGCGGTACTGTTTTATACACACACGATCAAAAGGAGAATGGAGGAGATGAAGCTCTCAGATAGAAGCTGAATGTCAGAGCGCGGGGGACGCGCTTTGGATCATTCGCCGCGGACGGCTGCGAAACCGGCTTCCAGATCGGCGATGATATCATCGATATGCTCCGTGCCGATGGACAGACGGATGGTGTTCTGGTAGATCTGCTGCTCGGCCAGCTCCTCGTCGTTCAGCTGGCTGTGGGTGGTGGAAGCCGGGTGGATGACCAGGCTCTTGACATCGGCCACGTTGGCCAGCAGGGAGAAGACCTTCAGATTGTCGATGAACTTGAAGGCTTCCTCACGGCCGCCCTTGATGTTGAAGGTAAAGATGGATGCGCCGCCGTTGGGGAAATACTTCTCATACAGGGCGTGATCCGGATGATCGGGCAGAGAGGGGTGGTTGACCTTCTCGACCTGCGGATGATTTGCCAGGAACTCGACCACCTTCTTGGTGTTCTCCACATGGCGCTCAATGCGCAGGCTCAGGGTCTCGGTGCCCTGCAGCAGCAGGAAGGCGTTGAAGGGGGAGATGGTGGCGCCGGTGTCGCGCAGCAGGATGGCGCGGATGTAGGTGACAAAGGCAGCAGGGCCGGCAGCGTCGGCAAAGGAAACGCCGTGGTAGCTGGGGTTGGGAGCGGCGATGTTGGGGTAGTTGCCGCTGGCCTTCCAGTCGAACTTGCCGCTGTCCACGATGATGCCGCCCAGGGTGGTGCCGTGGCCGCCGATGAACTTGGTGGCAGAATGCACCACGATGTCAGCGCCATGCTCGATGGGACGGATCAGGTACGGGGTGCCGAAGGTGTTGTCGATGACCAGCGGCAGGCCGTGCTTGTGAGCGATCGCGGCAATGGCGTCGATGTCGGGGATGTCGCTGTTGGGGTTGCCCAGGGTCTCCAGATAGACGGCCTTGGTGTTGGGCTGGATGGCAGCCTCCACCTCAGCCAGATCGTGGGCGTTGACAAAGGTGGTCTTGACGCCGAACTGGGTCAGGGTATGCTCCAGCAGGTTGTAGCTGCCGCCGTAGATGGTCTTCTGGGCCACGATGTGGTCACCGGCCTGTGCCAGAGCCTCGATGGTGTAGGTGATGGCAGCGGCGCCGGAAGCGGTGGCCAGAGCGGCCACGCCGCCTTCCAGAGCGGCGATGCGCTTCTCAAAGACATCCTGGGTGGAGTTGGTCAGACGGCCATAGATGTTGCCTGCGTCAGCCAGACCAAAGCGGTCGGCAGCGTGCTGGCTGTTGCGGAACACATAAGAAGTGGTCTGGTAAATGGGGACTGCACGGGAATCGGTGGCGGGGTCAGCCTGTTCCTGACCAACGTGGAGCTGCAGGGTCTCAAATTTATAGTTAGACATTGTAATTTACCTCTCTATCTGTACGTATTGTATAATCTCTGCGTATAAAAAATCCCGGTCACTGAAAGATCCAGTGTACCGGGCAAAAACATCCCAAACTCAGGGCCTTGCCATCACATTCGCACACACATTCGGTCTGCGGAGGGCAATGCACAGCGTTCAGTCAAATATTCTGCCCGGGTGGTGTACATTCGCCCACAACGGAAATTCGCGTGGAGCAGTTCTTTCCAGATCAGCGTCATTTTGGTGCCCTCCTTTCCGGTTACTTTCCCAATCCGCTACAGTCTTTGGGAATCTCAATTTCAATTCCCTACAAGGTTGGTGGATTTGTTGTCTGGATTATATCCCCATTTACCCAGATTGTCAATAGGTTTATTGCAAAAAAGTAAAAAAGATTTTTGACTTTCAGGGGGCAAGCTCCTGCAGGTCCCGTCCGCCGTAAACGATGCGAACAAGCGTTACAGTGCAGCTGTCTGCATCCACCAGATAAAATAGCAGAAAATTGTCTGCCGGAAACCGGTGCATTCCCATGCTCTGCCACGGTTCCCAGTCCACGACCGGGTGCCGGGCAGGCAGAGTGTCCAGCGAACGTGCGGCCTTCCGCAGGCGCGCAACGAGCTTCCGGGCAATGGCAGGCTCCTGCCGGGAAAAGGCAAGATAGGCGTAGATGTCCCGCAGATCATCCAATGCCTGAGGCGCGTAGCGGACGGTGTACGAGCCATTCATATCCCAAACTCCTTATACAGTGCAGCATCGACCTCATCGGCAGAAAAGCTGTTCCCGCTTTGCAGGGAGTCCACGCCTTTTTGCAGCTCGGCGTCCAGCTCGGTGCGGGACATGCTGCCAACAGCAGCAGGGGGGAGATGCAGGTCAAGCGGCAGACCCCGTGTCAGAACGATCTGGCGGTAAAGCATCTGGATGGCGCTGGAAGGGGTAATGCCCAGCTGGGCAAGGATGTCTTCCGCGCTTTCTTTGAGATTGGTATCGATCCGTGCGTAAACAGCGGCAGTGTTTGCCATAACGATCACACTCCTTTTTTACAGTATACCGCGGATTGCTTGCAAACGCAATCATTTGCAAGCAAAAAATAAACGGACGGCTTCCCGTTGACGCCCGGCGCTGGCTGCTGTATACTAAATCTATTCTTTAGTTGTGTAAAGGGGGCTGGCAGATGGGCATTGGGCCGAGTGTGCCGCTGCGGCTGGAAAAGCCGGAGAGCATCGATCTTGTGCAGGCGGCGCGGTATTTTGGCGCCCGGGGCGGCGCGGATGCCGCCACGCAGGCACTGCTGGAGCGGTGTGCTGTGCCGCTGCTGGCGGCGGCAGCCCCGCGGGCTGTCTGGCTGGAAGCTGACCCGGAAAGCCTGACACAGGCGGGCATCCTGCAGGGCGGGGATGTGTTCCGCCATCTGGAAGGATGCACCACGGCCCTGCTGCTGGCCGTGACCGTGGGCCCGGGCGTGGATGCCCAGATCCGCCGGGCCGGGGTGGGTGACATTGCCGCTGGTGTGGCGTCGGATGCGCTGGGCAGCGTGCTGGCGGAACAGGCGGCGGACGCTGCCGAAGCCGAGCTGCGGCAGTGGGCCGCCCGGCAGGGAAAATACCTGACCGGGCGCTACTCGCCGGGCTATGGCGACTGGCCCATCACCGTGCAGCCGCTGGTGGCGGCGGCGCTGGATACCGCCCGCCGTGCCGGGCTGTGTGTGACTGATACCAACCTGATGACCCCGCGCAAGAGCATCACGGCCATCCTGGGGGTCAGCGATCATCCGGTCAAGGGACATCTGGCGGGCTGCGGGCACTGTGTGCTGCGCACCCGGTGTGAATATAGAAAGAGGGGAACTACCTGTGCAAGCGAATGAACTTTTCAGCCAGTCCAATACCATCCTGCTGGATGGCGGCATGGGCACCATGCTGCAGGCTGCGGGCCTGAAACTGGGTGCCCGGCCGGAGGAACTGAACCTGACCGATCCGCAGCTCATTGAGAGCATCCATGCCCGGTATGCCGCCGCAGGCAGCCGGATTATCAATGCCAACACCTTTGGCGCTTCGGCCCACAAGCTGGCGGGCAGCGAATACACCGTGGAGCAGGTGATCGCGGCGGGCATTGCCAACTGCAGGCGGGCCTGCGCCCCTTACGGTGCGCTGGCAGCTCTGGATGTGGGCCCGCTGGGCGAACTGCTGGAGCCCAACGGAACGCTGGCCTTTGAGGATGCTGTGGCCGAGTATGGCCGCATCGTCCGGGCGGGCGTGGCAGCCGGGGCGGATCTGGTCTTTCTGGAGACCTTTACCGACCTGTATGAGCTGAAAGCGGCGCTGCTGGCCGTCAAGGAGAACAGCACCCTGCCGGTGCTGGCCAGCATGAGCTTTGAAGCAGGCGGCCGCACCTTTACCGGCTGTACGGTGGAAAGCTTTGCAGCCACCGCCCGGGGCCTTGGGGCCGACGCCGTGGGCATCAACTGCTCGCTGGGCCCCAAGGAGATCTTCCCCATGGCAAAGCGGCTGGCCGAGGCTCTGCCCGGCAGCTTCCCGGTGTTCGTCAAGCCCAATGCGGGCCTGCCCCGGGCCGACGGCTCCGGCTACGACATCACCCCCCAGCTTTACGCCATGCAGATGAAGCCCTACCGGGAGCTGGGTCTGTTTGCCGCCGGCGGCTGCTGCGGCACCACGCCGGAGTTCATCCAGCTGCTGAACGGTGTGTTTGAGGGCAGCGTGCCGGGCCGCCCCGACCACCCCATGAAGTCGGTGGTGTGCAGCCCCATGGACTGCGTGAACGTGGACGGCATCACCGTGGTAGGCGAGCGGATCAACCCCACCGGCAAAAAGCGGTTCCAGCAGGCCCTGCGGGAAGGCGACATGAACTATGTT
>CAVDVT010000091.1:0-6442 GCA_963612415.1 bacterium
CACCAGTTCTCGGTGCATGACCTGCGGGAGGCCGGCTTTGGCGTGTTCGAGAACCGCCCTGTAAAGGAACTGGTCAAGGAGGAGGACTTCAAAAAGTGGATCACCCCCGGCTCCGGCTTTGTGCCCGAAGGTGCCGAGCCCACCGAGCAGTTCCACGCCCGCTGCTCTGAGACCCTGCTCAAGCTGTTTGAGTATATGATTCGGATGGATGTCACCGAAGCAGCCTGTGTGACCCACGGCGGCGTCATCATGAGCATGCTCAGCCAGCGCGCCCTGCCTTCCCGCCACCCCGAGCAGTGGATGGCCGACCCCGGCTGCGGCTACACCGTCCAGACCGACGTGCAGCTCTGGATGCGTGACCGTCTGGTGGAGGCCATTGACATCGTGCCCTTTGGCTATGCCGACACCCTGCGCGGTCAGGCAGAAGCCGAGGAAAACGAGGCGTTTGAGTAAGCATCGCATTTTCCCTTCCGGATACTTTTGTTCCGGGAGGGATTTTTCGCATCCTTTTTCAAAAGTTTTGGGATTGCATTCCTAAAACATTTGATTTTTCAGAAGTTTTTGGATATACTTATTTTGGAAAGGAGGCATCTTTATGATCCAGAGAACAGAGTACCTGAATAAGCTGATCGCATTTCGGGATAAGCAGCTGATCAAGATCGTAACGGGGATCCGCCGCTGCGGAAAATCCACCCTGCTGGAACTGTATCAGCAATGGCTGCGCCAGCAGGGCGTATCCGACCAGCAGATCATCACCATCAATTTTGAGGACATCGACTTTGAGGATCTGACCGACTACAAAAAACTGTACGCCTACCTGAAAGAACGCCTCGTTACCGGAAAAATGACCTACATCTTTCTGGATGAAATCCAGAACGTGCCCGATTTCCCCAAGGTCGTGGACAGCCTGTATATCAAACCCCATGTAGATCTGTATCTGACGGGCTCCAACGCCTATCTGCTTTCCAGTGAGATCGCTACCCGGATCGCCGGGCGCTATGTCCAGATCGAGATGCTTCCGCTTTCATTCCGGGAATATCTGGAAAGCACCGGCAGCATGGACGACCGCGGCGTAAAATACACAGAATATCTGGAAAACAGTTCCTTCCCCTATGCGCTGGAGCTGAAAGGGCAGCCCCGCGAGATCCGCGACTATCTGGAAGGCATTTATAACACCATTCTGATCAAGGATGTGATGGCCCGCCGGAAGATCGCAGACCCGCTGATGCTGAAAAGCATCCTGCGCTTTTTATTCGACAGCATCGGCAGTCCGCTTTCTTCCAAAAAGATCGCCGACACGATGACCTCCGCCGGGCGGAAGATCGACGCAAAGACCGTAGAGCGCTATCTGGATGCTCTTACCGAAAGTTATATCATCTATCCGGCCCGCCGATATGACATCCGGGGAAAGCAATATCTTAAAACGCTGGAAAAATATTATGTCGTGGACATCGGGATGCGCTACATGCTTCTGGGTTCCCAGAAGGCAGACGCCGGGCATATTCTGGAAAATATCGTTTACCTGGAGCTGCTTCGGCGTGGATACAATGTCTTTGTGGGAAAGATCGACAGCTTCGAGGTTGATTTTGTAGCGCAGGACGGAAAAGGGGTCCTGTATTTTCAGGTAGCACTTTCCGTGCGGGATGAAAGGACACTGGAACGGGAACTGCGTCCGCTGGAAGCCATCCGGGATCATTACCCCAAATTCATTCTGACAATGGACGATGACCCTGAGGCCCACTACAACGGCATCCGCAGGATCAATGCGCGGGACTGGCTTCTGGGCCTGACCAGCTGAAACCTTTACCACTCCCTCCCAAAAAGTGCCAAACGGCGCAAAATCGCGGCAGAACAGGTAAAATTCCGGGCAAATCCCTTGACAGGGGGCCCGGAATTTACTATTGTATAAAGAGAGCTTATTTTTTCCCGTGGTTAGGAGGAATCCCCGATGTCACAATCCCTGTCCCGCCGCTCGTTCCTGAAGTGCGCCGGTTCCGGTGCGGTCAGTCTGGCTGCCGCCCTGCTCACCGGTGTATCCGCAGCGGCGCTGGCCCCCTGCTATGAGGGCGAACCGGCACTGCTGGACGGCAAGGCTGCCGTGGAGCTGCTGGGCTATGCCCCCGCGCCGGAGCTGGGCAGCACGCTGGTCTATCTCTCGGTGGAGAACCTCTCATCCCGGACGCTGGCCGTGGGCGCCAGCTACCTGCAAAGCCGCGGACTGGACAGCAAAACGGCGCTGTACAGCCTTGGCACCGGCCTGACGGCTCTGTGCGACGGCCAGCCGGTGCGGGTGGGCAGTTTTGCCGCCCCTCTTTACGGCGAGAACGCGGCAGATGCTTCTGCCTTTACGCTGAACCTCTCGGCCGGGCGGGGCGCATTGCTCCACTGCTTCTGTGAAACACCGGACGACTGGCAGACCCTGGAACTGGTCTACCAGCCCGATTTTGCCGCCGGGCAGACCGTCCGCTTTGTGGTGCGCCGCAGTGCCGACGAAGTCCGTCTGGGTGCTGTGCCCACCACCCTTGCCGAAGTGGGCAGTGTGGTAGACCTGTAAGATCCTGACAGAAAAGCCCTGTGCAGCCAAGCTGCACAGGGCTTTTTGCGTCATTGTTCCAGATCTGTGATCAGGGATTCTCCCGCAGAGTTCTGCACGGCAAGTTCCTGCCCGGTCAGGCTGGACACCAGCGCCAGATAGCTGCGGCCTGCGCACAGGGTCAGGGGGCGGCCGTCCGCATCGTAGAACGAAAACGTCGTGCTGCTGCCCTGCGTCCATGTGATCGACCACAGGTGTCCGCCATTGAGCCAGACGCCGCCGCCCATGGTCAGGTCATAATCCAGCGTGGCGTTGTCATCCCGCAGGGAAGACGCGCTGTACAGGATGAGCAGGTTGTCAAACGCTGCCTGCTGGCTGTTGTTGGCGTCCAGCTGGGCCGAGCCATCGGCCCGCAGCATTTTATAAGTACCGCTGTCTGCATCGTAGACAAAGCCGGTGGCGTTCTGCTCGTCGAACGTCACCTGAACGTTCACGGCATCTGCGGCGGTGGCATCGGGCAGCTTGCCATCCACCTTCTGAGGCAGCAGCGCAGGCACCGAAAGCACCGTCTCTGCCTCGCTCTCGCTTTCAGAGCTGCTGGATGCCGCTTCCGTCAGGCGGGACTCCGTGAGCGCAGGGGAGATGCTCAGACTGCCCAGCACCCCGGAAATGGCGCTGCCGCTGGTGTACCACAGGGGTGCATTCTGCCATGCCGTGCTGTCGCAGGCAAAGGCATTGACGCCGGTCTCCAAAGCATCCACAGCCCGCAGCGAATAATAGTCCAGGTAGTTCTGGTCAAAGCGCCCGCCGCCGCGCTGCACCGGCAGCACCTGCTGGCCGACCAGAAGCCGCCAGTAAAGATCCTGTCCGGCAGCCACCGGCCCTACCCGGGGCACAGCCCCCACGGCCGGGTAGACCAGACAGAGCCGGGTAGGCTGCTGGATCTCAGTCAGTGCCTCCAGCACCACCGAGGCTGTGGACAACCCCCACTGCGTGGTATCCGAGGTCTGGTTTTCGATCGCAACGGCCACCGGCCGCTGCCCCGGCCAGACAAGCTCCTGCCCGGTCAGCGGATCGGCAGAGCTTTCGGCTGGCTCTGAGCTGGGGCTGGCCGCGCAGCCGGTGAGCAGCGCGGCACAAAGCCCAAGGCAGAGCAAGGTACGCATCCAAAAGCGTTTCATGGTGTTCCCTTCTGCCCCCAAAGGGCGGGTGATTTACTGGTAGCTGAAGCTGCCCCACGCATCGTCGTCCACCAGTGCAAGGTAGGTCTTGCCCCGGTTCAGGGTCATCTCCTCGCCGCTGTCGGTGTAAAGCTTGAGCGGCTGGGTGGGGTAGGTCTTCTCCCAGCGGCCGGTCTGCACACCGCCCCGGGTGAACAGGTAAGCCTGTCCGCCTGCCGCATAGTTGACCGACTGGACATCGTGAGAATCGCCCGCATAGGCGGCAATATCAGCAAAACAAACCACCAGATTGTCAAAGGCCAGCTGCTTGCCGGTCAGTTCGTCCACGGTATTCTCGTAGGCTTTTGCAGCGTGGCTGTACAGCTCCATTTTATAATTGCGGCCCCAGCTGTTGTAAGTAAAGCGGGTCTTATAGCTGTCGGAATGGACGATGCTGATATTCTTCGCGGCGGGTGCGCCGGGTAGGTCATTGACCGCTGCCGTGCGGTAGTCGGCAAAGTGGAAGAAGGGTGTCTCGTTAGTATACTTCAGGCCGATCCCCGCGTTGGATGCCGCCTGCTTGATCTCTTTGCCGGAGGTGAACTCCGTATGCTCATACGCCACATTCCGGCCCCGGCTGTCGCGGTGGGCAACATGGGGATGGACCGGCGTATTGAAGTAATTCTTGCCGCCGATGTTCAGATCCGAATAGTCGTATACGCTGACGAACTGGGTGCAGAAGATGCTCTCGCCATCATGGTAATACAGCGCCTGATGGGGCATGAGCAGCTGCAGGAACTGGTCGCGGCCGGAGCGGATGGGGCCCACCTCCGGGATGACATCCGCGTCCCGGAACACGGCGCAGAAGCGGGTGATGCCGCCCTCCACCTTGCTCTCAATGAGCAGGTCTGCCGAGCCGATGCCGCGCTGCGGGCGGGCATTCTGCTTTTCGGAGTTCGAGATGTTATTGACCATCACACCCACCATCCGGCCGCTGCTCTTGCGGGCTTCGCCGGTCAGTGGGTCGGCATCGTAGGCGGGCAGCAGGCTGAAACCGGTGCTGGCCGCCTCACTGGATGCCGCCGAAGATGCCGCTTCACTGCCCGCAGCCGCAGAAGAAGCAGCTGCTTCCGAAGATGCCGCCGAGGACGCATCGGATGCTGCCCCGCCGCCAAACAGGGACATCATCCAGTCAAGCAGGTTTGCCCCCAGCACCGCACTGCCGGAAGCACCGGTGCAGCCGGTGAGGGTCAGCAGTGCCGCCGCCAGGCCGGAATAGCGAAGAACGGAACGTCGAGAGATTTTCATGCCGAAAAGACCTCCTATGCCTTCAGCCTGCCCGGCACGATCCTGTGCGCCGCAGGCTGCATTTCATTTGAAGTAGAACTGCTTTGATTGTACTGGTTCCGCCGCCATTTGTAAAGGGGAAGTTGGTACCAAAAAATGCCCGGCACACCTTCCCGCAAAGTTTTTTGCCGCGAATGCTTGCATTTTCCCCCGCAATGTGGTAATATTATTCGGCAGTACTGTTTTGTATTGTGTTTTATATTGTATGCGCTCGTAGCTCAGCCGGTAGAGCATCTGACTTTTAATCAGAGGGCCAGGGATTCGAGTTCCCTCGAGCGCACCAAAAACCCACGAAGAATCGAGAGATTCTTCGTGGGTTTTTCCTTTTTCTGGAGGTCTGCACACCTTTGCACACTTTTTGCACACCGGCGGGAAAGCCGTGTTTTTCTTTGCATTGTCTGCATTCTGTGCATCGTGAGCGAATTTTCCATAGTTTTTCAGGCAAACAGCAGTCGCGTAAATTCGCGCCGCTGTTCGGGGTTCATCTGTCGGACGACCGTCAGCATCACTTCAGGGGTGATTTGAGAGGCATCCGGCAGATTTTGTTTTTCCGGTGCGGAACCGGGCTTGCTTCCGACATTCTGTGAGTAGAAATCGGCTTCGATCTTCTCTGCCAGCTCCAACCGGGGCTTATCCTGCGTATGGGCGTAAGTGTCCATCAGGATGCCGGTGGTCGCATGGCCTGTGTTGCCCTGTACGGCCTTGATGTTGCCGCCAGATTCGATCAGCTGGTAAGTAGCACTGGAGTGGCGCAGACCGTGGAACACGATCTTCTCGAACTCCGGGTGCTCCGCGCGCCATGCGCGGTACCATTTAGAAAGGGCTTCCGGTGCAACAGGTAAGCCGTTCGGCAAGCGGAACAACTGGCCGCAGTTACGATACCTGCCATTCATGACAAGCTCGTCCTGCTTGAGCCGTTCCAGCCAAGCCAGCAACTCCTCCTTCAAGGGTTTCGTCAGATAGAGGGTACGGCTGGATTTCTTGGTCTTGGGCTTTTTCAGAACCAGTGCGGAGCTGCTGCCTTCGCGCTGGTCAGGGAAGATGTGGTAGATTTGATTCGGGTCGGTCTTTTCCAGTGCGGCCTTTTCCGTGCGCTGCAAACTCCGGCCAACCGTGATGGTTCCGCGCCCATCCGCTGCATCGAAGTCAATATCTCCCGGCTGCAAGCCGAGGATTTCTCCGACACGCAGCGAGAGAATCATGCTAAGATGAACGGCGAGGTGGAGCGTAGGGTCGGTCATGGTCTGCAACGCCGCAAGCATGGTCTTTTCATCCCAAATGGCACGTTCTTCCGAGGTGGCCTTGGGAGCTTCCCTTGGAATCGGTGACTTGAGGAGCAGACCCCACTCAACGGCATAGGAGAAAGCAGTCTTGAGCATGGCATGGACTTCCCGGATGGAAG
>CAVDVT010000092.1:0-6439 GCA_963612415.1 bacterium
GTTGTACATATTGAAGAAGGAGGTCAACTTTTGCTTCAAAACTGGAAATTTCAACGTGGAGATATTTACTTCACCCGATTCGATCATGCCACAGGCTCTGAACAGAGCGGCAATCGTCCGGCTGTCGTGTTGCAGAATGATGTGGGCAACTTTTACTCGCCTACGCTGATCGTTGCCACCCTGACGAGCAAAACGGCCAAGAAGTACACCCAGCCGACACACTGCTATCTGAACAATGCAGGGCTGTCTGTTCCGTCTATCGTTCAGGCCGAGCAGATTTTCACCATCGACAAGAGCCGGATTTTGAAATTCTTAGGCCACCTTACCCCGGAAGAAATGAGCCGGGTGGACGATGCCGTAAGAACCAGTCTTGCGCTCAACCCGATGGGAAGCATCCAAAAGCTCACACCCATCATCCGCTCTACGGCGGCTTACGCGCCGCCAGAAGTGGTTGACGGTAAGCCGCCTGTCTATCCCTACACACCTATTAAATCGTCCTTTGAGGACGCTGGAACGGTCGAGGACATGATGCTGTACACCGAACTAGAATCTGCGGTACACGCCATGATTCAGCGGCTGGAATACAGCTTCACTTTTAACCCCTGCCTGCTCGTCAGCCCAAAACGGCAGCAGCAGGTCGCTGAAATCCTGAAAGAAGCCGAAACGTACATCTGGAGAATCAAGGAGGAAATGCGATGCGCCTGAAAGACAGTAACAATCCGTTTATTGGTGTCAACCCGCCGTACCAGCTTCTTGTGATTCACAGCAGCAAGCTGATTTACCCCCGTGAGCTGTACCAGCGCGGTGTCCAGCGTAAGCGTGTGGAGCAGATCGCCGCCAACTTCAACGAGTACACAGCGAACGAACCGAAGGTCAGCTACCGCAACGGCAAATTCTACGTTACGGATGGCCAGCACACCATTGAGGGGCGCATCCTGCGGAACGGCGGCAAAGACCTCCTGATTCTCTGCAAGGTGTATACTGGCCTGACCGTCCAGCAGGAGGCTTTGTTCTTTGCCGAACAGAACGGCTTCTCCGCTCCGCTTTCGGCGGGCATCAAGCTCCGCGCAAAGGTCGTGGGCGGCGACAAGCCCTCTGCGGCTTTCGTTGAAGCCAATCGGAAGGTCGGCCTGATCGTTGACTACACCCAGCAGGCCAGCAGTTACCGCATCGGCTGTGTGGGTACGGCTCTCCGGCTCTATAAGCAGATGGGAGAACCGCTCTACTGCGAAACCATGCGGCTCATTGTGGACGCATGGGAGGGCAAGCCGGATTCTCTGCGGGCATCCGTCCTCAAAGGCATGATGCACTTCGTAGAGCTGTATCGCGGCGAATACGATGAGGGGCGGCTGCTTCGTGCCCTGCGCAACATCCATCCCATCGAGGTTTATCGCATGGGGCGTGATAATCCGGAAAAGCTGCCGGGGTGGAAGAAATATGTTTATCCCATCTACACGACCTACAACGGCAAGCGGATGGTCGTTCCCAAAGACCGTTTCCTTCAGTGGATCACCGACAGCGTAAACGGCTGATTTGACATCCTTGATTCAAGAGGTTTCTTTTTCTATACTATTCACGAAACATCTGAACATCGGAAAGGGGGCATATATGCCTAGCAAACGTTCACACGGCGAGGGTACGCTTCGCCACCGCAGCGATGGCCGCTGGGAATTACGTATGATGGACGGCTACCAGAAAGATGGTTCGCCGCGCTTCAAGACCTTCTATGGTAAGACTCAAAAGGAGGTCAAGCTCAAACTGAAAGAGTATCAGGATGCACTCATCAGCGGTGTCCGGCTGGACACGATCTTGTACTTTGAAGATTGGGCTGATACATGGTTCGAGGGTCACAAGGACAACATCTCTCCTACGACACAGGAAAGCTACAAATACTGCCTGAAAATGCTCAAAGAGGGATTCTTCCACCGCCCCTTGACCGTCATACGCCCCATCGACATTGAAAATTTCCTGAAAGGGATGCGGCGCAATGGCCGCTCGGATTCTTACATCAGCAAAGCACGAGGGATGCTCTACCAAATTTTCCAAAAGGCAGAAGCCAATGACCTTGTGCGCCGTAACCCGGTTCGACTTGCTGAAAAGATGCGGGCATCCGGCACTGCAAAACGCAAAGAAGCCTTCACCACAGCAGAGGTCGCTCACTTGATGAAGGTTCTCCCTGATGACCGCATGGGCTTGAGCATCTGGGAAAGCCCTAAGACTGGCTTACCATGCAATCCCACCCATTTCCGCGATGTGTTCCGCAAATCTCTGGAAGAAGCTGGCGATGTTCGCTTGCTCACTCCGCATAGCTGCCGCCACACTTATGTGTCGCAGATGCAGGCGTTGGGCGTGGATATTCAGACCATCCAGAGTATCGTAGGCCATGCCGATACCGAGATGACTGAGCATTATCTCCATGTTCAGGAATCCATTCGGCAGAACGCGATTCAACTTTTTGACGAGGCTTTTTCGGCCTAAAAGTTAGACAGAACGGCACTAATTAGACCAGATAAAATCGTTGGCATTGTGGTCAAAATTGTGGTCAAAACCAAATGAGGTCAGCCCACAAACGAAAAAAATCCAACGATTTCTAACGTGAAATCGTTGGATTTTCTGGTCCGAGTGGCGAGAATCGAACTCACGGCCTCTTGAACCCCATTCAAGCGCGCTACCAAAACTGCGCTACACCCGGATATCGCGTCCGCCTCCCTACCGAAGCGTGGCGACATGAGATATTATACGCATCCCAACCGGTTTTGTCAACAGTTTTCTGCAATTTTCTTTTGCATTTCCGCAAAAAGTATGATTTTCAGCGTCTGCGCGTTGCTTTACTTTTGGGATTTTGCTTCTGCTTCCCGCAGCTGGCGGTCTTTTTCCAGCAGCGGCTTCAGATATTGTCCCGGAAAACTGCCGGGCACCTCTGCTACCTGCTCCGGTGTGCCCTCGGCAATGACCAGGCCGCCGGCGCTGCCGCCTTCCGGGCCAAGGTCGATAATATGGTCAGCGCACTTGATCAGATCCAGGTTGTGTTCAATGACGATGACCGTGTTCCCTGCATCCACCAGCTTCTGCAGCACCTCGACCAGACGGTGAACATCTGCAATGTGCAGGCCGGTGGTGGGCTCGTCGAGGATATACACCGTTTTGCCGGTGCTGCGGCGGGCCAGCTCATTGGCCAGCTTCACGCGCTGGGCCTCGCCGCCGGAAAGCGTGGTGGCGCTTTGCCCCAGCGTCACATAGCCCAGACCCACGTCCAGCAGGGTCTGCAGTTTGCGGGCGATCTTGGGCTGGTTGGCAAAAAAGACAACGGCTTCCTCCACCGTCATGTTCAGCACATCCGAAATGGTCTTTTCCTTGTACTTCACTTCCAGCGTTTCGCGGTTGTAGCGGGCACCCTTGCACACCTCACAGGGCACATAGACGTCAGGCAGGAAGTGCATCTCGATCTGCAGAATGCCATTGCCCTCGCAGGCCTCGCAGCGGCCGCCCTTGACATTGAAGCTGAACCGGCCCGGGCCATAGCCGCGCATTTTCGCGTCCTGCGTCTCAGCAAAGACAGCGCGGATATCGTTGAACACGCCGGTGTAAGTCGCCGGGTTGGAGCGGGGTGTGCGGCCAATGGGCTGCTGGTCGATGCCAATGACCTTATCCACAAACTCCAGCCCTTCTACCCCATCGCACTTGCCCGCACGGCTGCGGGCACCGTTCAGTTCACAGGCAAGCGCTTTATACAAGATCTCGTTGATGAGGCTGGACTTGCCGGAGCCGGAGATGCCGGTGACACAGACAAACTCCCCCAGCGGGAACTTCACATCGATATTGCGCAGGTTGTTCTCCCGCGCACCCTTCACGGTCAGGAAATTGCCATTGCCGGTGCGGCGGGTCTGGGGCACTTCAATGCGCTTGCGGCCAGAGAGATAATCACCGGTGATGCTCCGCTTGGCCTTGCAGATATCCTTCACGCTGCCCGCTGCCACGATCTCGCCGCCGTGAACACCCGCGCCGGGACCCACATCCACGATATAATCTGCGCTGCGCATGGTATCTTCATCGTGTTCCACCACGATCACGGTGTTGCCCAGGTCACGCAGATTTTTCAGCGTTGCAATGAGTTTATCGTTGTCGCGCTGGTGGAGGCCGATGCTGGGCTCATCCAGAACATACAGCACACCGGACAGCGCACTGCCGATCTGAGTCGTCAGACGGATGCGCTGGCTCTCGCCGCCGGACAAAGTGCCTGCCGAGCGGGCCAGGGTCAGGTAGTCCAGACCCACGCTCTGCAAAAACTGCAGGCGGTTCTTGATCTCTTTCATAATCTGGCCGCCGATCTGCTTCTGCTTTTCCGTCAGGTTCGGCTCATTTTCCGCAATAAACTTCAGTTCATCGCGGATAGACATCTCGCAGAAATCGCTGATGTTCTTATCACCGATGGTCACAGCCAGCACCACCGGCTTCAGGCGCTTGCCGTGGCAGTCCGGACATTCCACACCGGACATAAAGCTGCCGATCTCCTCTTTCATCCACTCGCTGTTGGTCTCGCGGAAGCGGCGCTCCAGGTTCTCCACAATGCCTTCAAACGTGTTGTAGTACACGCCGCTGCCAAACTCGTTGGTTCGGTGCATCTCGATCTTTTCGCCGTTGGTGCCATAGAGCAGAGCGTTGACTGCTTCCGTACTCATCTCTTTGATGGGCGTATCCAGCGTGAAGCCGTATTTTTTGCCAAGGCCCAAGTAGTACATCTCGGCCACAGAACCCTCGGCATAATACCAGCCGCTGGCCTTGATGGCACCTTCCCGGATGGACAGGTTCCGGTTGGGCAGGATTCGCTCCTCGTCCACCCGCATAAAGGTACCCAGACCGGTGCATTTTTCGCAGGCACCCAGCGGGTTGTTGAAGGAGAACAGCCGGGGCGACAGATCACTGATGGAGATGCCGTGTTCCGGGCAGGCAAAGTTCTGGCTGAAGGTCATGCACTCGCCGCCGATCACATCGATCTCTGCAATGCCGCCGGTCAGTGCCAGCGCCGTTTCCAGCGAATCCGCCAGACGGCCCCGGATGCCCTTGCGCATGGCAAGACGATCCACCACGATCTCCACCGTATGCTTGATGTTCTTTTCCAGCGTGATCTCCTCGTCCAGATCGTAGAGGTTCCCGTCGATCTTCACACGGGAGTAGCCGCCGCGGCGGGCGGCATCCAGTTCCTTCTGCTGGGTGCCTTTGCGCTGACGCACCACCGGGGCCAGCACCTGAAACTTGGTGCCCTCCTCCAGTTTGAGGACAGCATCTACCATTTCATCCACGGTCTGCTGGCTGATGACCCGCCCGCACACCGGGCAGTGGGGCACGCCCACGCGGGCGTACAAAAGACGCAGATAATCGTAAATTTCCGTCACGGTACCCACAGTAGAACGCGGGTTGTGGCTGGTGGTCTTCTGGTCAATGGAGATGGCCGGTGACAGGCCGGTGATCTCGTCCACATCGGGCTTGTCCATCCGGCCCAAAAACATCCGGGCATAGCTGGACAGGCTCTCCACGTAGCGGCGCTGACCGTCGGCGTAAATGGTGTCGAATGCAAGGCTCGACTTGCCTGAGCCGGACAGGCCGGTCATCACAATAAACTTTTCACGCGGGAGCGTCAGATTGATATTTTTCAAGTTGTGTTCCCGCGCACCTTTGATCACGATCTTATCGTTTGCCAAGATACTTTCTCCCTCTCCTCTGTGTCTGTGCATGGTTCTGTTTGCGCTCTGTTTCAGCGTCCGAGTCCGTGGTGGGGTTCTCGCCCCGGCGCAGGCGGTCGATCTGATCCCGCAGGAAGGCCGCATGCTCAAACTCCAGCAGTTTGGCGGCTTCCTTCATCTCACGGGTCAGCCGCTCAATGGCAGCTTCCCGCTCCAGCTTGCCCATGCGGCGGGTGTTCCGCTTTGCGTTTTCAGCTTTGTCGCTGATCTCAATGGAATCCGCAATGGCCTTGACGATGGTCTTGGGCACGATGCCATGTTCTTCGTTGTAGGCCATCTGAATGGCGCGGCGGCGCTCGGTCTCGGTAATGGCGCGGTCCATGCTGTCGGTCACTTCATCTGCATACATGATGACCAGGCCCTCTGCATTGCGGGCCGCGCGGCCAATGGTCTGGATCAGGCTGGTCTCACTGCGCAGAAAGCCCTCCTTGTCCGCATCCAGAATGGCAACCAGACTCACCTCCGGCAGGTCCAGACCCTCACGCAGGAGGTTGATACCCACCACCACATCGATGGAACCCAGACGCAGATCCTTGATGATCTCCATCCGCTCAAAGGTATCCACCTCATGGTGCATATATTTGACCTTGACGCCCTGCTCTGTCAGGAAGTCGGTCAGGTCCTCGGCCATCTTTTTGGTCAGTGTGGTCACAAGAACGCGCTCATTTTTCGCTGTGCGGGCGTTGATCTCCCCCAGC